>CAYSMP010000024.1:0-34448 GCA_964432215.1 uncultured Sangeribacter sp. | reverse complement strand
AGTATTAAACATTAAACAGTGAGTATTAAACATTAAACAGTGAGTATTAAACATTAAACAGTGAGTATTTAAACATTAAACAGTGAGTATTAAACAGTAAGCAGGAAGGGCTTAGACAGTAAGTATGGGGGTACAAACGGTCAACATTTGGAGGCTTTTTCTTTATTTTTCATACTTCGAATGATTGATGATATAATTCGAAGAAGAGTATTGCAATCCTCATTTAAAGGTATAAATATCGGCTCTGTTATGTATCTTCTCCTAAAGAGAAGACGCAGCCAAAATCTTGTTTCAGAAGCCTCCTTCTGTGCAATTCTTAGTTTATGAATAAAATCTGCATCACTTTCTGCATATAAAGATTCAGCTATATTCGCACCGATAGAAGTTCCACTTCTTAGGAGCTGTTTGCTCATAGTATATTCTTTTTTCTCTTGACATAGGAACTCATAACAATTTACAATGTTCAATGCAAATTGCTCCGAAAGTTCCACTTTAATATCATTTTCTACCATACTTAATGTTTATTGTTCATTGTTCAATACTTATTGTTTATTGTTCAATACTTAATGTTCATTGTTCAATACTTAATGTTTATTGTTCAATGTTTAATGTTTCCTCCCGAAGTCGGCGGGGATTTCTCCCCAGAGTTCGGTCTGCCATTTCATTATTTTTACCGGCCAGGTGTGGGAGCGTATCCAGACGAGGCCACGGCCGAGGAGTTCGAAAAGCTTGGCATTGTGATCGGTCTGCTTGAGCTGAGTCTTTACCTGGCGGTTGCGTACCCATGCCAAGGCAGTCTTGGAGTCGGAGTAGATGTTGTGCCACTCATTGCGACGGTTCATCTCTGCGAGGGCGTGAACGATGGCAAGAAATTCACCGATATTGTTGGTGCCATCGCGGAAAGGCCCTACTTTGAAAAGTTCTTTTCCTGTGGCGAGTTCCACACCGCGGTATTCCATTATTCCGGGATTTCCTTGGCAGGAGGCATCGACAGCCCAGGCTGTCTTGTCGATGTCAGGGTTTGACATGTAGGCAGGCATGTTGGGGGGAGCAACCCTCCTGTCGGCAGCTGCTATGAGAAACGATCCGAGGTCGGCGGGATCGCTGTCATCGTTTCCACGGAAAGCTTGAGCGGCCTCAGCTGCCGATGAGAAACTTTTATATTTTGCACCCGGGAAGTTGAGTATCTGCTCCTCGGCATCGCTCCAGTTGTCGTACACACCGGGCACTCTCCCGACCCAAACGACGTAGAATTTTTGTTTACTCATTAGAGTCCTGCAGCCCTTTTTATCAATTTGGGGATGTCGGTGTTGTCGAGGCTGCCGGTGAAATAGTTGGCGTTGGCGCCTACGGCATAGACAGGGACAAAGTTGCCGGCGTGATAGGTAGTGGTCCAGCCTATCCCCATGTGGTAGTTAAGTATTGAGAAGGCTTTGGCAGTGAATGCGTTGAAGGTGTGGTAGAGAGTCTTCTCGTCTTCGGCTTTCTTTGAGATGAATGTCTCGTCGAATAACTGCTTCAATTCTTTGGTCTCACGTTCGGAGACTGGCACTACAGACCAGAATCCAAGTTTTTCTTTCAATGTATTCTCCATCTCCTCCCAAGTGGGATTTTCTGTGTTCTTGCCCCAATTGCGTGTCCAGTCTGCGAAAGCATCTTTTGATATCTTTTGGGCGTCGGCATATGCGATATTGTAGGCGCCACCATTGCGGCCATACGCCATAGCCCCAGTGTCGTGGTCGGCAGTCACTACGATGAGGGTTTCGGATGGATGGCGGAGATAAAACTGGTAGGCCACGTTGATGGCATCCTGGAAGTTGAGGATCTCCTTTATCACGCCGCCGCCATCGTTGGCGTGGGCAGCCCAGTCGATGTTGCCACCCTCGATCATCATAAGGAATTTGTCGGGGTTTACATTCTCGAGGGTTTGGAGGCATGCCTCGGTGATCTGTGCACATGTCAACGCACCGGGAATGGAGTCGATGGTGTAGCCAACCTGTCCGGTTGGGTTTTTAGGAAACATCATGACCTTCTGCGGCAGTTTGCCACCTTTTCCTTTAAGCTCATTGAATGCAGCATAACCTTCCGCTATCTCGTAGCCACCTTTTCGCATCGTCTTTAGGAACTCAGCAAAAGCCACGTCTCCGGCCCCTTGGAGCTTGAATCCGCCGCCGGCGAGGAAAGAGAGCCCGCTTTCGGCAGCCTGAGGGGCGATGGTCTCCTTCATTCCGCGGTTTTCGGCATGCGCATACCATGCGGCTGGAGTAGCATCGTCAGCCTGCACCGTGGTGCCCACACCTACTGCATATCCTGCCTTCATGAAGTCAACGGCAATGCTTGGGATAGCCACAGTGTCGGGATTCATGGCAATCATGGAGTTTTTGGTTTTAATGCCTGTTGAGAGGGCTGTTCCGGCGGCAGCGGAGTCGGTGATGGGGGAAGATGCAGAATAGGAACGTGCCTGTGATGCTACGGGGAAGGTCATCATCAGTATTGGCTGTTCGCTGCGCAGCACATCCCGGTTGTAGGCTTCAGTTGCGTTTACGTGGCCAAGACCCATACCGTCGCCGATGAAGTAGAATACGTATTTGGCATCGTCGGCTGCCATTGCGAAAGCGCAGGCTGTAGCCAGGCTGGAAAGCAGGAATTTTTTCATGCGATTGTTAGTTATAGTAGTTGGTGGTTGATAAATTTCGGGATTAATCTCGAATTATCTTGATTAATCGAGATTAATCCCGAAATTAAGAATTATTCTCTTCTCCTTATCTTGATGGGGATTGCTCCCTCCGGGACTTTGTCGACTACGAGGAGGAGATTGCCGCCTCCGCCGGCGCCGAGCATTTTCCATGCGAGGGCCTTCTCTTTCCATTTATCTATGTGCTCTTGCACTCCGGGCTGCATCATGGCAGGGAACATGGCTATCTGTGCGTGGAAAGAGTCGAGAAAGCCCTTTGCAAATCCCTCAAGGTCTTTGGCCATGATAGCTTGCCAAGTGCGCTCAGCGGCGTCTGTGAGGTCTTTGACCTTTTCCTTAGTTATGTCTTTTCCATCGACCACGGAGCAACCCTGGCGCCGGGGGAACATTGGAGCCACACAGAGGTGGCTTTCAAGCCAGGAGAGGATATCCTCATCGTGGGTGGTCTCGATAGTCTTGGGCCAGTAATTACCGTCGTAGAAATGGCGTGAGAGTCCGGAGACACATATACCTATGGCATCCTGTGCGCCGGATACGTGTCCTTCGTTCTCCGGATCATTTTCAAAGCAGAAAAGGAGCCGGGCCAGCATTTCCTCATTGTAGGCCGGGAGTTCGTAGGGCCATATTTTCTTGGCGGCATTGCGTGTAGAAGTCGACATTCCGCCACGCTCCATGAATTCGTAGGTAGGTTCGATGGATGCTGTGATAGCCCATCCGGCACCATGTTCGGAGACGTAAGGCTGGTCGATCCATGTCCCGGCAATGTCAACGCGGTAGGGCAGATTGCTCTTCACCTCGTTGCGGAGAGCAGTGGTGGAGCGGGCCTGGAGGCCGGCTTCGGGTTCACGTTCAAGCACCACATATTCAATCCCCCTTTCCTCGCAGAAGCGGCGCTTCACATCGCTTCCACCGTCGGAGTTCACCACAAACACATCCGGCTTAAACCTCTCTACCGACTCTACGAAATCCATCATGCCGCTGCCATTGTTGATGCAGGCGTCGGTCACGTAGCGGATGGATTTCACCATGTAGAGCCGTTCTTTCTCTGAACATACCGTCTTGCGGTTTTTGAGTTCCTGTATGGTCTTGTCGGAACCTATGCCTACGTATAGGTCTCCGTATTGGGAGGCTTCCTTGAAGAATGCTACATGTCCGGAATGCAGCATGTCGTAGCATCCCGAGACGAACACTTTTTTATTTTTTTTGTCGTGATGGTTCATGGTGCAAAATTAACAAAAAAATCGGAATTATCTTTCCGCCCGCATGGGATTATTTAGGAAATCTTCATAGGATAGGCGGATGCCGTCGGGGAGTTCTGTCTTGTAGGTCCAGCCGAGTCCGGTCGCTTTGCTCACGTCGAGAAGCTTACGTGGCGTGCCGTTCGGACGGGTCGTATCCCAGAGAATCTTCCCTTCATAACCTACGATACTTGCTACGAGCTCCGTCAGTTGCTTTATTGTCAGTTCCTTCCCGGTGCCGGCATTGACGGTCTCGTTGCCTGAATAGTTGTTCATAAGGAATACGCAGAGATTGGCGAGGTCGTCGACGTAGAGGAACTCGCGTAGTGGGCTGCCGTCGCCCCAGCAAGTCACCTCCGACAAACCTTTCTCCTTCGCTTCGTGGAAGCGGCGGATAAGAGCCGGAAGTACGTGGGAATGCTCCGGATGGTAGTTGTCGTTGGGTCCGTATAGGTTTGTGGGCATCACTGAGATATAGTCGGTCCCGTATTGACGGTTGAGGTATTCGCAATATTTGAGGCCGGAGATTTTGGCGAGGGCGTATGCCTCGTTTGTCTTTTCCAGCTCGGAGGTAAGCAGGCAAGACTCCGGCATCGGTTGGGGAGCCATACGCGGATAGATGCAGGAAGAGCCAAGGAATTCGAGTTTTTTGCAGCCGTTGCGCCAAGCAGCGTTGATCACATTCATCTCCAGCATCATATTGTCATACATGAAGTCGGCCAGATGCTCGGAATTGGCTACTATGCCTCCCACCTTAGCGGCTGCCAGGAATACGAATTCCGGTTTTTCAGCCTCAAAAAAGTCATTTACGGCTTGCTGGTTGATAAGATCCAGTTCGGCATGTGTGCGGGTGATTATGTTGGTATAGCCTTGGCGCTTGAGTTCGCGGACAATGGCAGAGCCGACCATCCCGCGATGGCCGGCTACGTATATTTTTGAATCTTTATTCATAGTTTTCAATTATTTCACGATACCTTTCTCAAGGAATTCAGCAAGATTTGTACGCACGTGGTCGCCGGCGCGCTCTACCGCTACTTTTGCCATGTCAGCGTCGACCATAAGGTTTACAAGCTGCTCAAAAGAGGTCTTTTTAGTTGGATCCCATCCGAGTTTTTTCTTCGCTTTTGTGGGGTCGCCCCAGAGGTTCACTACGTCGGTCGGACGGTAGAAATCGGGCGAAACTTCAATCACCACCTTTCCCGTGGCCTTGTCTATGCCCTTCTCATTCACGCCTTCCCCTGTGAATTCCAGTTCGATACCTGCGCGCTTGAATGCATAGATGCAGAACTCACGCACGGAGTGCTGTTCTCCGGTAGCGATCACGAAGTCGTCCGGCTCAGGCTGTTGCAGGATGAGCCACATACACTCCACGTAGTCTTTTGCATATCCCCAGTCGCGAAGCGAGTCGAGGTTGCCGAGATATAGTCTGTCTTGCTTTCCCTGCGCAATGCGAGCGGCTGCGAGACTGATTTTGCGTGTGACGAAAGTCTCTCCGCGGCGTTCCGACTCGTGGTTGAAGAGGATGCCTGAACATGCAAACATACCGTATGCCTCGCGGTATTCTTTCACAATCCAGAATCCATAGAGCTTAGCCACTGCATAGGGGCTGTAGGGATGGAAGGGAGTGTCTTCATTCTGAGGCACTTCCTCCACCTTCCCGTATAGTTCAGATGTAGAAGCTTGATAGAATCGGCAAGTATCAGTCAGCCCGCATTGGCGTATTCCTTCCAGCAGACGGAGCACTCCGGTGGCGTCTACGTTTGCCGTGTATTCAGGAGAATCAAACGATACCTGCACGTGGCTTTGTGCGGCGAGGTTGTAGACCTCGTCGGGACGAACCGAACTGAGCACCTTGATCACCGACATAGAGTCTGTGAGATCGGCATAGTGCAGGTGGAACTGTGGGTGTCCTTCGAGGTGTGCGATACGCTCACGGAAATCGACCGAGGAGCGGCGGATGGTTCCGTGGACTTCATATCCTTTTTCTATCAATAGTTCGGCAAGATAAGAGCCATCCTGGCCTGTGATGCCTGTGATCAGAGCTGTTTTCATATGGTGGGGTTGTGAAGTTGTGGGGTTGTGGAGTTGTGGAGTTGTGGAGTTATGAGGTTAATGGATGTTTGAGGGTTTGTCGTGGAGCGAGTGTCCGGGGCCTGTGGAATAGTCGTCCATGCGTTGTAGAGCTTTGTTGAGCGGGGAAGCAGCCTGCGGCCTTTCCTCGATACTCTTCCGGATGAAATCCCAGGAAACTCCGGACTCGCGCAAGAAGTCGCGAATCTCTCCCATTGTCTGGCGTGCGTTTTGGAAAAGTTCCTGCGACATATGGCAGTCACGCGTCTCCTCCGGGTTTTCTGCCGGTAGTTTTATATCAATTATATCCTCAGTCATATCAAAATAAACGTAGATTCCGTGGTTTTATTGAGTTAGAGTTTGTTTAGTCAAGGGTGTTACTTGTATTCGGGAATTTCGTCGGGATGAAACGTTACTGACCGTGAGGTAGGTTCTGATGCGAGGAAATAGCCGAGAACGCGGTGGCCTGAGAATAACATGGTGCCGTTGCTGTCGTTCTGGAGTGCTTCGAGATAGTCGTGCATTTCCCGTGAGATTGGAGTCACTGTCACTGTCATCACATCGCCATCGAAAAGCACTTCGTCGTCTTCCTCTTCATCCGTATCCTTTCGGCTTGTCATTGTGAAGAAGGTGTTGACTCCGTCGGAAGCTGTCCGGTCGTCTTGCTCTTGCCAGGAGTATATTTCGCCATTGCGATATAGTTTCACCCAATAGCAATCACCGGTGTCGGCGGGATTGTCAAGGTAGCGGGCTTGAAATACTGCAACTTGATCGTAGGGCATGCTGATCCAGTTGAATTCCGCCTCTACGATTTCCGTAGCAGGATACATCTTCGTCTCCATTGTATAGGAATTGCCCTCACGCTCCACGGTCAATCTGTAATGATGGCCAGGTATGCCCGGAGTAGGATCTGTGAAGAAGCCTTCAGCGTCTGCTGTCAGGGTGTATTCTTTCCCATCCGTAAGGTCGGTGATTACAACGGAAGCGTCGGTGAGTCGTGTCCGGTCCATTGGTTCATCCATAGGTGTCGTGAGGGTAATTCCTATCTTCGCTCCCTTGGAAGTCAGCTCTCCTTCTATCACTGTCAGCGGCTCTATGTCGTGGTATTTGAAATCCAGTTCTTTCTCACATGATGCAAGAAATATCAGGCTGAAAATTAAAATTTTATATATCTTATGCATTGTATATATTTTATAAGTCTTATAAGTCTTATAAATTTTATAAATCTTATAATAATCAAAAGCTCAGGGTGTAAGAGACTGATGGGACGAGGCCGTACATAGCCTGCGAGACCGCTTGGGTGCCCGACGGCTTGTCGGGGTCGTCGCGGAAATAGACTATGTAGGGATTGTAGCGGCAGTAAGCGTTGTAGATTCCGAAAGCCCATTCGTAGGTGAATTTTGGGCCCTTGTGGGTGTATGTGGCAGAAAGGTCGAGGCGATGGGTGGGTGGTGCTTTGTAGGCATTCCGTTTCGAGTAGTAGTAGCAAGTCTCACCGGCTATTTCATACTTCACGTCAGGAGCTGTCAGAGGTTGGCCGGAAAGGAAGATCCAGCTGCCTGAGAGATTCCATCGATCGTTGATTCGGAAGATGGCTGTCACTGCTATGTCATGGCGGCGGTCGTTGGAGGCATCATACCATCGGCCGTCGTTGATACCCGGGATTCGGGTCTGGGTGTGGGAAAGTGTGTAAGCAACCCAGCCGGTGAGGCGTCCTGTGTTCTTACGCAACATCAATTCCAAGCCATAGCTGCGTCCCTTGCCTCCGAGGATAATGTCTTCCAGCACGATATCAGAGAAAGAAGACTTCCCATCCTTGAAGTCATATACGTTTTTGATATCGCGGTAATATGCTTCTGCCGACCAATCGTAGGCACCGCTTTCTGTCATCCCTGTATATCCTACTGCATACTGCAGGGCTTGTTCCGGCCTGACAAAAGCGGAAGTAAGCGCGTATCGGTCGAAGGGAAAGGATGTGGATGTAGCTCGTATGGCGTGGAGATTTTGCGATGCGGAGCCGATACCCGCTTTTAGATTGTGGAGATCTGATAAATTATATTTGATATTGAGGCGAGGTTCGGCGTTGACGTAGGTCTTTGCTTCGAACTGATTTGGTTTTCCCTGGGACGAAGAGTATTTGTGGAAGCGGGGGGCAGATATGGCCGACGCCACGTTTAGCCGCACACCGGCTGTCAGTTCGATTTTATCGGCGAAATTCCCGTTATAATCAAGCCAGAGGGCATTGTCGCAGAGTGAGCGGATTTCTTTCTCAGACATGGCGTTAAGTTTCCATTCTGCCGATTTAACTTGCAGAAGTTCCGATCGCAGGCCGAGGTCGAGTGAGTGTCGTTCGGAGGCTTGCCAGTGGATTTTTTCAGAAATGGAATAGTTATGTATGTAAGTCCACATAGTCTGGCTGAGATCCATTATGTCCATCGACATCTTCGGGTCGAAGTGGGTGAGGGTGCCTGTAGTGGTGAATGTGAATTGGTCAGAAGCGCGTGCAGTCCAGTTGAGCGACGCTCCGAGGTTGCCCCAATATAATCCCATAAGGTCAGCTACCGCCATATTGTCGTGGCTGAAAAAGAAAGAAGCGTCTAACATGTGCTTCTGAGAGGGACGGTAGCGTAATTTTGCTGTGATATCGTAGAAATTCATCACGGTGCTGCGGTATTTCGGCACCATCTTGAGGAAAGCGTCGACGTATGAACGGCGTGCAGTCACGGCGAAAGAGAGTTTATCCTTGACTATCGGACCTTCCGCTTTAAGTTTTGCCGCCAAGATTCCTACCGTAAGACTGCCGTGATAGGTCTGCATATCGCCGGGCATGAGAGTGGTTTCGAGCACTGATGATGTAGCGTCTCCGTAAATTGTCGGGAATGGGCCTTTGAAAAGGGTGGCGCTACCGAGGGCATCGTCGTTGAAAGTGGAGAAAATGCCCATGACATGTGAGGGATTATACAGTGCTATTCCATCGAGCAAGACAAGATTCTGGTAGGCACTCCCACCGCGCACTTCGAAACCACCGCCACCGTCTCCTTCGCTCCGCACTCCGGGGAGGAGGGAAATAGACTTTATAATATCGTTTTCTCCACCGAAAGAAGGGAGTTTGGAGAGCTGGCTGAGTTCCAAACGTTCGGCACCGATACGAACATTCTCAATACGTTGGCGGGCAGAATTTCCCGTCACCGTCACCTCCTCCAGTTTCTTTTCGGGTATGGAATCAGCTGGAGTGTTGGCTGCCACTGAGACTGCCGATCCTAACGCCAAAATCCCTGCTATAACCGTCTTCATTATCACGCCTAAAGAGTTTTGAAAATGCAAAGTTACAATTTTTCCCCGTATAACTCAACTTTCGCATCCGAAAGTTGAAGATGCTTCCCTCATCCCGCAGCAAAAATAAATTCATTAAAGATACATAGGTAGAAGATAAAAGGGAATCATAATTATATCCTCCTCTTTCTTCGGGGGTTTTGTATAGACAAGCATAGGAAAATCGATTCGGTCGGAATATTTGCGGCAGAATTCATCCAATGATTTATGTGTCTTGTAGCCTGATGATTTTACTTCAATAGGTATCAATTTATTTCTTTTACTGAGAAGGAAATCCACTTCATAATATTTTTTCTTGTCTTCACGATAAAAAAAAGTATTGTAATAAAGCGAATGGCCGGCGCTTCTTATCATCTGTGCAGTTACGTTTTCAAACACATATCCTAAATCCACGCTTAGTTTGTCGGCCAGTAGTCTGTTGTAGATCTCATTCTCGGAGGAATCTTTATCCCAAAATGCCATTGTGACAAAGAGGCCTGTGTCTCCCATATATATCTTGAAGTCATCGCTATCCCGATGCAAGCCAAATCCGATGTTGGGGTCAGAACATCTGTAGCAAAAATTGACGGTCATTGACTCTTGCATTTCATTGAACAGCGGAAGAATGTCACCCCTTCTTTTCCCTAAGACACTATAGCTTTCAAACTTCAGCTTGTTTTTAGATAGTTCCCCGGGAAGCGATTTGAAGAGTATTGACAGTGTCCCGGAGGGATCAATTTTTTCAAAATCATCAATATAGAGATTTAGTATATCTCGTTTGACAGCATCTACCTCAGCAAGATTGTTGGTAGTTAGATATGTATCAATAGCTTGGGGCATACCTCCTATTATGACATATAGACGGAAATCTCTCATCAATTTGCGATTGACACTTTCGTTGAGATATTGAAAATAATTTTCATTGCTTCTGAATAGATCGAATGTCACGTTATTTCCTATCGCCCATAGGAATTCCTCGTAATCTAACGGATACATATTTATGCGCCTCTCCTCGCTCGGAATCAAAATGTCCTTTGTATGTTTACGTATGGAAATTAATGACCCGGTTTCGATATAATCATATCTCCCATCTGCTACAAGAAACTTTATGGCTTGCCGGGCTTTTGGGCACATTTGTACCTCATCAAATACAATTACCGATTCGCGCTGGAATAGCGTTGCTCCAAACAATTGCTGAAGCCTGAAAAAGAAAAAATCGAGATCATGCATATCATTGAATAGTTCCATTGTCTCAGTTGAGGCTCTGGAAAAGTCAATAAATATGTAAGATTTGTACTCCTTTTCAGCAAATTCTTTCACAATTGTAGATTTGCCGACACGTCTTGCGCCCTTAATAAGTAATGCGGTTTTTCCGTTGGATGATTGCTTCCAATCGGTGATGGTATTATATATTTTACGCTTGAAGATGCGAAATTCCATAATATTTTAATTTTGATGCAAATATATGAAATAAACGTCATACCACCAAATTTATACACCCAAATACCACATTTCCACCAAATTTAAAATACCAAAAACTACATTTTCCACCAAATTACAGGTTCTTTGTAGCATTGCCATATGAAAAAAATCTGAAGATTCTTGTACTCGTTGATTTGGGAAAGGCTTGCTACTATCTACATTGAAAGCTTATTTCGAGGGAAGACGCGAGCTATTATGGCCGGCGTGAATTTTTTTCGAAAAAGAGGGGGGAAATTTTGTGGTTTCGGATTAATGCGCTATATTTGTGGGAAAATAGATGCAGATGAAACATAACCACATAAATTTGAATCTTCAGTCTTCAGTCTTCAGTCTTCAGAAGGCTGAAAGTCTGGAGTATTGGCTCCATAGCATTGGCTCCGCAATATTGGCTCCCCAATATTTTCGTAGAGTATTGGCTTTGGGAGTCTCTCTCGTAGCTGCAGGTATTACCATGGCGCAGGGGGTGGGTCCTGTGAATTCAGGAGATCCGCTTGGCCCCGGATACGTCTACCGTGCTTCGCGGATGCTCTCTACCGGTAATCCGCTGGGTGCCAAAGACCAGACCACGGCGAGTGCAGATGATTACGATTTCCTTTCCCCGGAACAACAGGCAGACTGGCTTGCTGCAGAGGGAGTTGCCCTCTTTGAGCGTGGGGAAGCCTCCTGCGTAGAGGTGTTGACACGCCTTGCTACGCAATATCCGGCCAGTGAGAAATCTACGCAGGCTTTGCTGACACTTGGAGATTGGTATTGGTATCATACAGATTGGCACGAGGCTATAGAATGGTATGCAAAAGTGGATATCAACAGTCTTGGAAAGGGCCAGAAGAATCTGTATAGCTACCGTAAAGCATTGGCATATATCAAATGTGGACTGCCGGAGAGTGCAGTTCCGCTGCTTGCATCGA
Organism: uncultured Sangeribacter sp.; assembly: GCA_964432215.1. Taxonomy (GTDB): domain Bacteria; phylum Bacteroidota; class Bacteroidia; order Bacteroidales; family Muribaculaceae; genus Lepagella. The sequence goes on along the minus strand of CAYSMP010000024.1, from coordinate 22,743 downwards.
TAGAGAAATATCCGGAATACGCACGTGCGGCCAAGTTTTATAACGCTTATATCCATTACCTCAGCAGAGACTATGACACAGCCTACAAAATGATGGAGGAGGTGGCGGAGGAGGCTGCAGGTTTAACTCATCAGTCTTCAGAACCGGACGCAAACTTAGCCGGAGAGAAACCTATGCTTAAGGATGAGTCAAAAACCAGGGGACGGGGACGGCGAAGCACTTCCACCTCTACAGATACCCGGCAGACCATGACTCGGCCGAATTTGGCGCGTCCGCAGATGCAGTATGTATCGGATGGTATAGAGCCGATCTACTATATGGCGCAGATAGAATACCTCCGTGGAGAGTATGATGACGTTATTGACCATGGCTCGACAATAATGACGAAGAATCCTGTAGCTGAACTCATGCCTGAGCTTCACCGCATCATGGGTCTAAGCTACTTTAAAAAGGGTGACTATGTAAGTGCCCGCCCACACCTGGAGGAATTTGCAGCAGCGGTGGAAACACCCAATGACGACGCTCTTTATGCGCTCGGTGCCATACAATATGCCGACGATGATCTCGCAGAAGCGGAAAAGAACCTTCGTGGTCTCACAGACCGCAACAATGATTTGGCTCAAGGTGCATATCTTTATCTTGGCCAGATAGCTGAGCGTAAAGGGGATATGAATGCCGCGGCAATGGCCTTTGCAAAGGCTGCCAATATGGCGTTTGACCAAAACGTGGCTGAGACCGGTGCCTATAACCATATCGTGGCACTTACGAAGGGTGGCAACGCCCCTTTCGCAAGCAATATCTCTATGTTGGAATCTTTCTTGGAAAGATATCCTGATTCCCGTTATGCCTCCGACGTACAGGAAAGTCTGGCGTCAGCCTATTTCTACGAGCATGACTATCATAAGGCTTTGAATTCCATCAACAAAGTCAGGCATCCGTCAAAAGCCACTCTTGCAGCCAAGCAGAAGATACTATACAAACTCGGCACGAGCGAAATCACGTCGGGGACCCTTCAAGGGGCTATCAATCATCTTCGTGAGGCATCCGACATGCGGGACACTGACTCAAAACTGGCTGATGAATCGAAGCTCTGGCTTGGGGAGGCATTATATGGTGAAGGCGACTATAAAGCGGCTGCCGTGGCCTATATGGCAGCCCTTAGGGGAGATTTGGCGGCAGACAACAATGTAATGGCGCGATATGGTCTTGCCTACTCTCAATTCAAGCAGAAGGAATGGAGTGAGGCTCAGAAAAACTTCGCTAATATAGCTGAGAGTAGCGATGCGCCAGTTGCAATGAAGGGTGACGCACTGGTGCGCGATGCCGACTGCTTGCTCTATATGGGTGATTACCAAAAAGCAGCTGCCAAATTCCTGCGCGCTTCCAGAGAGGGGGCAGGAGATGCAGACTATGCCACATTCAGGCATGCGGTGGTCTCGGGTCTGACAGAAGGCACCGAGTCCAAGATGAAGAAACTGAATGCCTTCCTCAAGGAGAGACCAAATTCCAAATGGACATCAGAGGTGCTTTTAGAGGCCGGCAAGACTATGGCTGCCCTTGATATGCCCGACAAAGCAGCGCCTTATTTCGAACGCCTCACACGGGAGTATCCTAAAGACAACAAGAGCCGTGCAGGGGCATTGTCGCTTGCACTCGCATATATGAAACAGGGAGAAACCGATAAAGGAAAGAATGCCTATATGGAGATAATCCGCAGCTGGCCTACCAGCGAAGAGGCCTCCATAGCCAACGATGATATGCGCCGTATATGTGCTTCTGACGGCAGCCTTATTGAGTATTCCCGTTTCCTTGCGGGAATTGACGGGGCTCCAAAGATTGATCCCGATGAGATGGATGCCATCACTTTCGAGGCCGCCGAGACTGCCTATGCAGCCAACCAGGCCAATACAGCAAAGCTTGAGCAGTATATCAGTGCCTTTCCGGACGGACGCTATCTTGCCAATGCCCTTATGGACCTTGCAGAGGCTGCCGACAATGAGGGGGACGCATCAAAGACGCTCATCTATATCGAACATCTCCTGGCGAAACGGGGCGATTCGCCGCAAGTGCCTGCAGCCCTCTTCCTGAAAGCAGACATTCTTGAAAATGCCGGCGACAAGAACAAAGCTCTTGATGCGTACCTTGCCCTTGAGCAACGTGGAGGAAGCGAATTTGCTCCGGAAGCGACAGCAGGAGTGATGCGCACCACTTCCGACGCCGGGCAGCGTACTGACTATGCCCGCCGACTCCTGGCGATGGGTGGAGTTAGCGCTGAGAATGCTGAAGAGGCACGTTTCTACGAAGCTTCGGGACTTCTTCATGGCTCACAGCCGTCGGCAGGAGAGGAGGCTCTGAAGCGTCTGGCTACTACTCCCAATTCCATATCGGGTGCCAAGGCAGCGGTAGAGCTCGGTGATTGGTATCTTGCGCAGGGTGACATAAAGCAAGCCCTGTCTACTCTTGAGGCGTTTACCGACGCGGGTTCCGTACACTCTTATTGGCTGGCACGCGGCTACATATCTCTGGCAGATGCATATCATGCTGATGGCAATGACTATCTTGCAGTGGAATATCTCAAGAGTCTGCGTGAAAACTATCCCGGCGACGAAACAGATATTGCCGAGGATATAGCCAGGAAGATAAAAGAGTATGGGTTGTGAGGTTGTGGAGTTTTTAGGTTGTGGAGTTGTGAGGTTGTGGAGTTGTGAGGTTGTGGAGTTGTGAGGTTGTTGAGTTGTGAGGTTTTGGGGTTGAGGGTTTGGAGTTTTAAAGTTATAGAGTTATGAAGAAAATGATTTTTTCCCGATATATCATAGCGCTTGGAGCATTGGTGACAGCAGCAGGGACATCGGCGCAAAGTATCACGGAGTCAGTGACGGTAGAGGGTCGCTATACTCCGGACATTATATCTGCCGACCGGCTCGCGTTGCTTCCGTCTATAATCACACTGACTGCGCCCGAATCTCCCATGGCCTACGACCGGAAGGGAGTAGCGGCTGCGTTCGCTCCCGATGCCCTCAGTATGCCGGCGACGGGCTGGCGCTCGCGGAAGGCTTATGACGCTTCGAAAGGATATATTGACTTGCGTCTCGGCAGCTGGCTCAACTCATCTCTGTCGGCAGGATATACAGCCATAAGCAATGAAGACACACGTCTCAATATATATCTGCAGCATAATTCCACAAGCTTATGGCAGCCCTGGAAGGAGAATGCTGAAACAGAGATGCCTGGGTCAGACAAGCGTTACCGATATGATGAGACCATAGGAGCCGAACTGTCGCATCACATACTTGACGCTGGGAAGGTATCAGCCGATGTGCAGTATCATCTTGGATATTTCAACTACTACGGCACCAACCGGGGATCCGTGGAAGATGGGCATATAAAGGCACCTACGCAGACTCTCAACGATGCGTATGCCCATGTAGGATGGATAGGTGATAACTCCGGTAAACTGTCATATTCAGCTGATGCAGACGTGAGGCATTTCGCCTACAGGGCAATGTATGTCCCCTTGTACACGGATGTCTATCCCAAAGAGTTTGCCCATACGAAGGGAGAACGGGAGACAACGGTCAATGTAGGAGGGGACATCAAATACAGTCTAAGTGACAAATCCGGCAATGGATCGTCTATCGGCATTGGCCTTAAATATTCAGGAGTACTCAATTCTATAGGCAACAGCGTGAACCGGGTGGAAGCTACTCCGGGCTATACGCTCTTTGGCCGGAGTTATACACTTCGTCTGGGCGCAAACGTTGCGGTGGTAGGGAATGGAGAGAAGACACGCTTCCGTATAGCTCCGGATGTGCGTTTCTCGGCCCGCAAGGGTCTCATAGCGTTTTCTGCCACTGTCGGTGGTGGCACTCACCTGCGTACGCTTGCGTGGCGGCATACTATGGACTATTACTCCAATCCCGGGACGGGATGCTATGAAGCAGCTTATTCGCCGCTTGATATCAGACTCGCCATGCAGATCAATCCCGGAGGACGTTGGACTTGGGGCGTGGAAGGGCTTTGGAATACTACGCTCGACGAAAGTTTCGGAGGACTGTATCAAGCGTTTCTCAATGAGAATCTTTCATCTTATGGAGGATATCCGGAATCAGGGCGCATACATGGTTTCAGTATAGCGGTCAATGCCGGATATGAGTTCTCTCGTTATTTGTCGCTCAAAGCGAAGATCGCCGGGCAACCGCAGAATGGCTCCAAGGGAGTGCTGAATGGTTTCGATCGTCCTGCCCTCACGGCGGATCTTTCGGCGGAATCGACACCCATGGAGAAACTTTCGCTGAAACTTGACTATCGTCTAAGGGCAAAGCGTCAGCTTAACCTGAGCAGACTGAGCCGCCTTGACCTTACGGCCGGCTATCTCATTACCGACCGGATATCTGTGGGCGTAGAACTTGACAATATTCTCAACCGTCACCAAGAGTTATTACCCGGGTTGCCGTTGGAGGGATTCAATGTAATGGGAGGAGTGGAAGTAGTGTTTTGAGTCATTTCAACTGATGGACACTTTTAATTGTTAGGAATAAGTAGCTCGCAAAATTTAATGATATGATAAATGCGAGATAATCTTGAGTCAGCTATCATATCAAGACCTTTGCAGTTGCTTAGTTAAAATTTGTCGTTTAATTTTTGTGAGCTACTTATATAAATATAAATGAAATCAGATATATGAAGCATAAAGAAAAAGATAGCATAGCTGAGGAAACTCTCAAGCTTGAGTATTCCAACGAAGACGACCGTGCCTATGGATTGGCCGGCATGGCCATCTCAATTGCCGCTCTCGATGCTTTCGACCGGGTGGCGGAAGTAAACCTTGATGGAGACGATGACACAATGGTGGAATTCTCCAATGAATATTACTTTTCAGGCAGCCCTTCGATATCGCCTAAGAGCACGTGGGACAATCTTGTGCAGAATTTCCATATTACCGCGTCTATGGTGATAAGCAACGTCATGTCGCGATCGATGGTTAGGATGCATCGCGATGTGCCTGTAGACGTACTTGGAGCGCTCCATGAAGAAATACTTCGTGAGGGTAGGGAGAGTTGCGGACTTGAAGACGACGAGATAGATGCACTCTTCAACCGTACTCTCAGTTATTCCCGCAGGATATTTGCCAATCCGCGTCTGCATCCGGCTATCGCCGAGTTTGCGCGCCTAATCTCTCGGAGACGCAGCTTGAGTGGCAACGAGATACGTGATGAGTTGAGGTTGCTACAGATTATTTGAGTCTTAAGTCTTAAGTCTTGAGTCTTGAGTCTTAAGTCTTGAGTCTTAAGTCTTGAGTCTTGAGTCTTCAGATGGGTAGTCTTATAGGGACGATTAAAATTAGAAAGTTGGAATGGAGGATGATAGCCTGACCATCAGGATGATGCAGGGGGAAGTGGACCGGTGGATTCAGGAGATCGGAAAGGGATACTTCCCTCCGCTGGCCAATATGGCGATACTCACCGAGGAAGTCGGAGAGCTCGCCCGTGTCATTGTGCGTCGCTATGGGCCACAGGTGGCGAAGGCCTCCGATCTGGATCGTAATCTGGAGGAGGAGCTGGCCGATGTGCTGTGGGTAGTGGCATGTCTGGCCAATCAGACGGGAGTGGATCTGACGGAGGCGTTCCGAAGGACTCTGCGGAAGAAGACGGAGAGGGATCGGGAGCGCTTTGGGAAAGATAAATTATAAATTGGATAAGTCTTATAAAACTTATAAATTTTATAAAACTTATACTTCTTATAAATCAAATAATCGATAGAACTACTAACAGACATGGAAAAGAATGCAATTATCGAGTGCGTGCCTAATTTCAGTGAGGGACGTGACAAAGCTAAGATAAAAGAAATTACTGACGCGATACAGAGCGTAGAAGGAATCAGCCTTCTGGACGTGGATCCGGGAGAGGCTACCAACCGCACAGTGGTCACTTTCGTAGGGGCACCTGAGGCAGTGACTGAAGCGGCTTTCCGTGGCATCAAGAAAGCAGCTGAGGTGATCGACATGACCACCCATCACGGAGCACATCCCCGTATGGGAGCCACTGACGTATGTCCCCTTATCCCCGTAGCCGGCATCACTCTTGAGGAATGTGCTGAACTTGCTCGTAAGCTTGCTGAGCGTGTGGCTACCGAACTCAATATACCTACTTATTGCTACGAGGCTGCAGCATTCCGTCCGGAACGCAAGAATCTCGCCGTTTGCCGCGAAGGAGAATATGAGGCACTTCCCAATAAGATGGGTTCTGAGGAAAAGGGTCCGGACTTTGGCAACCGTCCGTATGATGCTGAAGTAGCCAAGACCGGTGCCACTACAATCGGTGCACGCGACTTCCTGATAGCCGTAAACTTTAATCTCAACACAACTTCCACACGTCGGGCCAATGCTATAGCCTTCGACGTTCGCGAGAAGGGTCGCCCTATGCGTGAAGGAGGAAAGGTGACAGGTAAGCCCATAAAGGACGAGAACGGCAAGCCGGTGATGATTCCCGGGACGCTAAAGGGCACGAAAGCAATAGGATGGTATATCGATGAATACGGGATTGCGCAGGTGTCGATGAATATCACTGATATTGCTCAGGTGCCCCTGCATGAAGCTTTTGATGAGGTTTGCCGTAAGGCCGATGCACGTGGTGTACGTGTGACAGGAACTGAGATTGTAGGTCTTGTTCCGAAGCGTACTCTCATTGATGCCGGAAAGTACTTCTTGCACAAGCAGCAGCGCAGCACCGGTATTCCGGAAGAAGAAATCATTCGTATCGCAATAAAGTCGATGGGACTTGACCAATTGTCACCCTTTGATCCGAAGCAGAAAGTGATCGAATACATGATAGCCGATGATTCGAAAAAGAAATTGATCGACCTGACCGCGAAAGGTTTTGCCGAGGAGACAGCCTCAGAATCGCCTGCACCGGGTGGGGGCAGTATATCGGCCTATATGGGAGCTCTTGGAGCCGCTCTTGGCACTATGGTGGCCAATCTTTCGGCACATAAGGCTGCTTATGATGACCGCTGGGAAGAATTCTCTGATGCTGCTGAGATAGGTCAGCACCTGATGGATGAACTGTTGGCTCTTGTAGACGAAGATACAGAGGCATTCAACCGCATTATGGCGGTATTTGCCATGCCTAAGAAGACCGATGAAGAAAAGGCAGCCCGGGCCGCTGCTCTTGAAACCGCAACCCTATACGCTACGCAGGTGCCACTGAAGACTATGAAGAAAGCGTATGAGGTGTTTGACCTTGTCGAGAATATGGCTGCCGATGGCAATCCGGCTTCAGTGACGGATGCCGGAGTGGGTGCACTGGCAGCGCGTGCGGCAGTGCGGGGAGCCGGCCTTAACGTCAGGATCAATGCTGCAGGATTGAAAGATCGTGAGACGGCTGAGTCGCTTGTAGGTGAAGCAAAGGAGCTGGAGAGGCTGGCCGGTGAACGAGAGGATGCAATTCTGCGGATAGTCTCGTCGAAAATGTAAGTTAAGACGATGTGCGGCGGTTGGGAAACCGCCGTTCCATAAAGGATAAATGCCCGGCGGCGAGGAAATCGGCTGCGGGGAGATGTATTAGGCGCGGTGTGTCGATTAAGGCCACCGCGTCGCACATTTCTGTGGCTATGTCAAGTTCGTGGGTGGAGAAAAGGATACATTTCCCTTGGTCGTGGGCAAGACAGTTGAGGAGATTCACGAGATCATAGCGGCTGGGCATGTCGAGGAATGAAGTGGGTTCATCGAGCAGTATTATGGGAGTATCTTGCGCAAGGGCGCGGGCAATCATCACTCGCTGACACTCTCCGTCGCTCATGGTGTCAAGAGTGCGCTGTGCGAAATCAGCCATTCCGACATCATCCAACGCCTTCATTACAGCTTCCTCATCCTCCTTACGCATACGTCCTATCCAGTCGGTGTATGGGGCTCTTCCGGCAGCCACAGCGTCAATGCTGCGCATCGACTGTATGCGGGTGCGCTGAGTGCTGACGAAGGCGAGAGTGCGTGCCAGCTCGCCCGGCGAGAGGCTACGCAGGTCATGGCCATCAAGGCTGATTGTGCCTGAATAATGTGGATTCAGACCAGCAATTGCGCGTAGTAGGGTTGATTTGCCGGTTCCGTTGCGGCCAATAAGGGAGGTCAGTGTGGCCTTCGGAAACATGGTATCGGCATTGGAGAGGAGGATGCGGGATTTATAGCCTAATGAGAGCTCTTTTAGGGAAATCATTTCGGTAAGGTCTTTAAGGTCGGCTTCTACTTGGTCTTGAGGACTACGAGGATTACAATAGGTATGCCGAGGAGCGCGGTGATGGAGTTGATGGGTAGGGTAAGGAGTTTGGAGATGAGGTCGCAAAGTAGGAGCACGGCAGCTCCTGAGAGGATGGTGCCGGGCACGAGTATGCGATGGTCGGATGTGCGGAACAGCATACGGGTGACATGAGGCATTGCCAGTCCGATAAAGCCTATCGGGCCGCAGAAAGCTGTCACCGTGCCTGCGAGCAGGGTAGTCGAGAGGAAGAGGAGTGTGCGCGAGCGTTTGATATGCAGTCCCATAGTGCGTGCATATTCTTCGCCGAAAAGAAGGAGATTGAGGGGTTTTATAGTGACAACCGCCAGCCCCAGCCCTGCGATTACTGCCGGAAGAAGAATCCATAGTTGGGAGATAGTCACATCTCCGAGTGACCCCATGGTCCAGATGACGAAAGCTTTCAGCGACTCGTCGCGGCTAAGATACTGGAGGATCTGCACCACAGCGCTGATACCTGATGAAAACATCATACCGAGGATAAGAATCACCATGATATCCTTTATTCTTGAAGCCAATGTGCCTACGATCATCAATACTATGGCCGACCCTATCCATGCAGCTCCGGCTATTCCGAGTGATGACATTGCAGGGGAAAGTCCGAAGAGTGGAGCACCGAGAAGGAACAGCGCGACACCCAACGAGGCACCGGAACTTATACCGAGCACATAAGGTCCGGCAAGAGGATTGCGGAACAGTGTCTGCATCTGGAGACCTGATACCGATACGGCCGCCCCTGCGAGCAGTGCGACTATTGCCTTGATGAGGCGGATGTTGATCACGATACGTGCCACCGACGGCGGACAGTCGCCTCCGGTCAGGGCTGCCCATACCTGCTGCAGGGGGATGGAGGTGGATCCGACGGCGATGTCGAGGGAGAAAAGTGCTATTATCACTGCAGAAAGCAGTGCTGTAAGAAAGGTCGTTTTCAAAGTGTGGGGTTATATTGGTCAATTAGTCAAATTGACTCAATTCTCAATTAAGTTTTTTGTAGTAGTAGAGTGGGGCGTCTGAGAGTTCAGGGTGGAGAATGCCGATAAGGTCGCGGAGGATGATGTCGGGATTGGTGATGCCTGACTCGAAGAAGTCATTGCCTCCGGCTGTGTTGGAGCGGAGTGTGTTGTTGTAGACGTAACCATTGCGGAAAACTCGCGTATCCTTGAATTTTGGGCATTTTGCGGCGAGGGTGGATAGAGAGGTCATTTGATCAGTGTTAATCCAAAAATCTGCCTGTGAGGCGAGCGTATAGGCCTCTTCGAGATCAATTGGGAGGGAAGAATTGCCGGTATGCTTTTTGTAGATATAGTCGCCGCCTGCGTCAGATATAAGACGAGACATGTAGCTATTGGCTGAAGGCATGAACCATGAGTCGCCATAAGGGACGTTTAGCATCACGGAGGGAGCGTCGATAACATTGTCGGAAACTTTCTTTTTCAGTTCGTTGTAGCGCCCGGCGATTGCAGCAAAAGTTTCTTCCCCTTTTTTGCGCTCACCGATTATTTCTGCTATAGGAACGATCCATTCAGCTTTGCCGAGAGGAGACTCCTCGACATAGTCGCCGATATAGATGTAGGGGATCTGTAGTTCGCGGAGTTTCCCTTCCATTGAGTTTGCTCCGTTGACTCCGTAGAGAAGCACGATATCCGGGTCAGCGGCGAGGAGAGCCTCATAATTAAAGTTCCCTTCATAGCCTATGTCGGCTATTTCGTCGTGGCGTTTCTTTATATCCGGATTGTTGATATAGTCGATGCCGGAGACCGCTACGATGCGGTCTGAAGCGCCGAGTGCGTCGAGCATCGCCACGTGGGTGGAAGAGGTGGTCGCAATTCTTTTAGCTTCCCCATCGAGCACCTGACCCGGGAATGCGAGTGGGGCTTCATCGCCTGCCCTGGTGATGAAGAGGCGTGAGGCTACACTATCGGCACCTTGCCAAGGGTCGGAGACTGTCAGAAGAGTACTCTCTGAGCCTTCTTTACCTGTGATTGAGAAGCCAGAGGCTTCGGATGGGGTGTATAGAGGATCGGAGAAGTCGGAGAGGTTGTCGGGGTGGGTGCGGTGGGGAGAGCAGGAGGCTAATAGGGCACCTATGCAGATGCATAATGCATAATTTAGAATTGAGAATTGAGAATTGAGGGCCATATTGGTGATTTTGATTTAGTTTTTATATTATAACATTTATAAGACTTATAAGACTTATAAGACTTATAAGATTTATAAGATAAGATTCAGTAGTCACCAGGCAAAGGAGAGGAAGAATTCGAAGTTGGTGCCGGGCATAGGGCGGGAGAGGACGGAAAGGTATTGGGCGTTGAAGAGGTTGTTGATGGAGAGTTTTAGGTGGAGGGTTGGGGAGTTATGGGGTTGTGAGGTTGTGGAGTTGTGAGGTTGTGGGGTTTTGGAGGTGTGGGGGATCGTTAGGGATTTTTCGAGGGAGAGATTGGAGATGGAGTAGGGAGGGAGATCGCCGGTGAGGGTGGAGGCGTTGCTGGTCATCGTGAAACGTTCGGAATAATAATTTATCTTGTAGAGGAGGGCCCAGGATTTCCAAGCAGCTCGGATGTTTCCGGAGGCTGAATGGCGGGGTATATAAGGGAGTTGTTTGCCGATTGATTTGTCAGCCTCGCTCATTTTCTCTCCGACGTTGATAGATGGGGTCCAGGAATAGGATGCGTTGAGGTCGAACTTCCAGTCTTTCCATGGAGTGATGGAAGCGTCTCCTTTCAATTCGATACCGTAGGCATGCACACTTTTCACATTGCGTGGTGAGAAGAAACCCTTGATGGTAGGCAGCCAAATAATCCAGTCGTCGATGTGGGAATCAAACCAAGTGGCGGAGAATCCTGCTGAGAATAGATTGCTGCGGGATGCTTCGAAGGCGAAACCGCAGTCATATGTCCAGCCGCGCTCGCTGCGGAGGTCGGGATTGCCGCCAGGCATGAAATAGAGATCGTTGAGTGAAGGAAAACGGTAGTTTTGGCTTGAGGAAGCCTTAAGAGTCAATCCATAAAGTGTATTTCCGGAATAAGTGTTGATAGCCTTCCAGTCGGCGAATAGGGCCGGGATTGGGGATGTAGCCTTATCGCCGTAGGTTTCTTCACGTACCACAGCGGAAAAGCCTAAACCGTCAAGTGGTTGCCAACGGGCGGTCAGTGCCCCGCTGAGCTCAAGGCGTTTTTTATGGTAACCTATATCGGCTGCAGATCCGCTTCCGGCTACAATCTGGCGATCGGTAGACTTGACATTGTGGTGATTGGCCGTAAGGGATGCAGTAAATAGCCAACGGTCTGAGGGATAGAAATTTGCCACTGCATTTCCGAAGAAGGTATTGACGAGTGAACGAGAACGCGTCATAGTAGACCACACATCCTGCGTCATCTCGCGGCGGTAGTCGTAGCCCATCCAAGTGTGGATATAACCGGCACGAAGGTCGACGTTCCACGTGGAACGTGAGTGGCGCCATCCCATTACGCTGCGTAGGGTATTTTCACGTTGACGGTTTTCAATGCCGCGCTCTTCACTGTAATCGGTCGAAATCATAGGTATCTCGCGATTGGAGGCGGTAAACCATGCATTCAGCAGGAACCGATCCCCCTTTCTCGTATCATAATAGACTTCCTGCAGCACATGGAAATCCTTGAAAGAGCCGGAACGGTTTTTTTCTTTCGGATAGTATTGGCCTATGATGTTGTGGTCATCGTCGTAGATATTTTCTTTTTTGTCGCGGTTGGTGTAGGTATAGTCGTTGGCCGATGACGAGTAGACCGCCCGGGTAGAGAAAGCCCAGTGGTGGTTGCTGTAGGACACCTTCAGAAACTCATCAAAAGTCTTGTATGACCCTATTCCTTGCACATAGTTGAGCCCTAATCCTTTGTCGAGTTCGGGGGCGGTCGCGAGCGACACCGCCCCTCCGAGTCCTCCGCCAGACTCATTGACAGAAGATGTACCGTGGAGCAGGGAAGCCTTATCGATGAAGAATGATGGGATTGTGGAGAGGTCGGTCATGCCGAGCATCGGGCTGTTGATGCGCATGCCATTCCAGCTGACATTGGTGTGGGAGGGGGAAGTGCCACGGAATGCTACGGTAGAGAGTGTGGCGCGACCATAACTCTTTACGAAGACTGAAGAATTGAAAGTCAATACATCAGCCATAGACAGAGCGATATTCTCTTTAAGGGCGATGGAGTCGAAAGTCGTCTTCTGCACCCCGATATCCTGCATAGGGCGGCGAGCAGTGATCACAAACTCTTCGAGCTCCACGACATCTGTCGGGCGCAAAGCAGAGGAGGGTAAAGGGTAAAAGCAAACAGCAGCGGAGGCTATCATTGTCGCCGCTACCGTAAGTGAGTTCGTGTATAAGGATATCATTTTCATGGTCTATACCAGCAGAATGCGCCGGGGCTTATACCGACATTGAATTGGTCAATCAGTTTGCCTTCAACTGAATAGCGATATATACGCCCACTCTGCTGATAGTCGATGGCGTCAGCGATATAGACTTCTCCTGATGAAGGGGCTACGGTCAGACCATAGTAGAGTGTGTCTCCGGCTTTCAGAAATGGCTCAGCAGGGGGGGTTGAAGCGTTGACATCTATCTCCCATATATCGTCGTTGATCCAATAGAGCCGATTTCTTTCTCCGTTGAGGCATATTTCTGAGCAAGAGTCGCCGAGTGAGAAAGAAAACTTTGCTTCTATTGTGAAGGTTGCGGCATCTATGCGGACAAGAGCAGGGGGTTCGTAGCCGAAAGGAGACCCTTCGTAGCCGCCGTCTGTTACGGTCCAAAGTTTTCCATTGCAGTCGAGTGCGAGCGAATTGGGCTGAATACCGACTTCGAGCGATGCCACGACCTCGTCTGAGCGGGAATCTATCTTGATTATGCGGTTCTGGTAGCTCCAGCAGTTGCAGAATACGTAGTCGCCATACGCCACCATCTGTTCAGTGGAACCTGTTCCGGGTTTCATGCCCGGCACTTCGATATGGCCTGTTATGCTGTAGGTGCGTGGGTCGACGATAGCTATACGATTGTCCCATAGTTGAGTTACATATGCTTTGGAGTCGCTGACGAAATGCATGTAGCGTGGGAATGTGAGGTTTTCTATCCTTCCTTTTTCCTTGAGGGTAAGGGGATCGATAGCAAAAACTACGTTGGAATTGTTGACCACAATCCAACCTTTATCGCCATAAATCGTCATAGACTGCGCTACATCACCGAGTTTCATTCCGTTAGCCTTAATAAAGGCTTCGTTGGCCACCTCCTTGCTTTCCGGATTATAGACAGAAAGAGATGCGTTGCTATATTGGAAGTTCCCTTCGTTAATGATGAAGAGAGTCCCGTCGTCGCCTTCAGGTGTGGGAATTGGTTGTCCCGGCTGATCATCAGGATTGTCGGTATGAGAGCATCCGATAGCCAATGGAAGAACACATATGATCAGGAAAATCAATGAGTATGTGAGCGTGTGCTTTTTCATGGTGTTGTATTGTTTCAGTCGTGAATCATAGGCACGGCATTGTCATCCGGTTCGGTCATAAGGTCGTAGAAACCGAGCACTTCGGTCGAAACCTCTCCGAGAGAGGCTGCTTTTGACAGGACGCCGGTCTGTACCTTTACGAATGATATGGCACGTAGCTCCACCGGATTCCCTTCTGCATCCACTGCGTCTGAAATTCTGAATCGGTTGGCTTGCGGCATGCCGTCGAGAGCTATGTTGTCTTCTCCAATATTGTCGGCATATCCCCATGCGAAAGGATTGTTAGCTATAAACCCGGTCTCAGGGTCTTTTACAGTGCGGTCAGCGAGTCTTGTGCCGGTGAGTGTGTAGGAATTCTCTTTTATCCAGGCAGGGTAATAGAAATCCTGCTTATGGAAGGTCTTTAAATAGTCGATGGTGCCGGTATTGCCGAGATCGTCGCGCCATTCAACAGGTTGTCCGGGAGCAGAGGGGCGGAAATATGTCACTGAATAATCGTGGATAGTAGAGTTCTCATAATAGTCGCTACCGCGGAGTTCATACCATGTATCGTCAGGGACTCCGTTGGAGTTTTTGTCTTCCATCACGTATACAATTCCCGGCTCGCTTGATCCTCCCGACCCTGTAGCGTCAAGGAAAGCGTTGCCAAAGATAGCGAAATCATAATCGCCACGGCTGTTGAGGATTCCATGATCGAAACCTACAGTAATGAATCCTCCGAATGCCCCGAGCGACACAAAGAGTTTCTTTTCCAGACGTTGCAGTGCCCAATTGGCAGCCTCCGCAGGGTCAGTCATATCTGAAGGCATTCCTCCAGTCTGAGAGTCATTGATATATTGCCCTGGAGCCGGAGTATACTCAAAAACTTCTGTGGCATATCGACTTGATGACTCAGCCGGATAAACGGCATATACAGGCCGTTCAGGCTGAAGGTCAGAATCGTCAAAGACGTTGATATCAGAATCCTTGCCGCAACCTGCAAGGAAAAGGCTGGCTGCGGCAAGGGAAAGAAAAACTGTATCTTTAAGAAGCATCATCTTACTATCTTGATTGAAGAGTTTCCGGCCTTCACTACGTAGACTCCGGCCGGGAGGGAAGCGATTGAGAATGCACGGTCATCGCTTTGGAACACCTTAGCTCCGAGTGAATCATAGACAGCAGCGAAGTCGGCGCCATTGAGTGTCACTGTCTTAGAAGCACGGTCATAGTTGATAACTGTCTGATCGGCCATCACGAGGGCTGCCTCCGATCCTTGTGCCGGGGTCACGCAAAGTTTGTCGAGACAGAAGTAGAGGGGTGTGTTGGCGCCGTAGGCTCCGGTATCGGTTGTGTCTATGGTGAAGTAGAGTTCATTTACAGTGCCGAGAGTGGACAGGTCGACATATTTCCAGCCACGGGCAGTGGTAAGGTTGCCGTTGCTGCAAGATGCGAGAGAGACTTCGACTGTTTTTTCAGTCTCATCGGCAGCCACGCCATGGATTGTAAGTGTAAGGGCGTCATTGTTGGTAAAGGCACGTGCGTATCCGTCGCCTAAGAGTATGGAATAGAATGTGTAGCTGTTGAGATTGATATATACGCTCTGCGGGTCATAGAGTTTGCCGTCGTTGAACACAACATCCACGGGTCGGGCGCTCATATATGGGGAATAAAATGCCACGAGGTAGGGCATTTCAGCGCTGACAACGGGAGCTCCGAAATCGTTGAGTTTAACAGTGCCGTCTTCATTGAGGAGAATACCCCCTTCGGCCATGTTGCTCCACTGGTGGTCGAGAGTGTTTTCCGGCATTGCATCATCTGCACTGTTGGAAGCTGTGAAGCCCCACCATGTTTTCCATTCGGCGATTGCTGAATGCAGGAATGAGAAGCATTGGGATTCGATAGATTCGGCATCGTCGTCGTAAGTGCCGGTCCATGAGCCATTTTCGGCATTGAATGTTAGTTCAGTCGTCGACTTGGAGAGGTCGAGGATGATGGGTGACTGTTCTGCGGCGAAAGCGCATGCAGCAGTAGCGCACACTGCTGCGAGTGAAATGAAAAGTTTTTTCATAATTATTATTGGTTAAATGAATGGTCCCGTTCAAGTAGCACAATAAAAAAACTGATGTGTTGGATCTCGTGTATGCGCTCGGGTAGGTTTTCTGACTTGTCCCTTAAGTTTTGGCGCCTTCTCAAGCCTAATGAGGCTCAATGACTTGTGTGCCTTGACGTAGGTTCCTTTTTGAGGAACCGGGATTTACAGCAGCGGGTACTGTTCCGGATTTGCACCGGATTCCCTTTCCTTTGCGGCTACAAAGTTAGTTAATATTATTTAGAATTCAAAATTTACAACCCTCAAATTTTGTTTGGCAAAATTTGAGGGTTGTCGAGTTATGGAGTTGTGGAGTTTATTTGTTGGAGGAGGAGAACCAGCAGAAGCCACCGGGAATTACGCCGACGGAGAATTGCTCGGTGAATTTGCCATCGGATGAATAGCGGTAGACAAGGCCGTTTTGCGTATAGTCGATCACATCCGACACGTAGATATCGCCGGAGACGGGTGCTATCGTAAGGCCATATGAGTTGCCTTTTGACTTAATGAAAGATACTTCAGGGAGTGACGTCGCATTTACGTCCATCTTCCATATGTCGCCGTTGATCCAGTAGAGCGTATCTTTTTTGCTGTTGAGGCATAGTCGGGAGCAATTATCGCCAAGCTTGAATTCAAACTTGCCTTCGATTGTGAAGGTCTCTGCATCGATCTTCACGAGGGTAGGAGCCTCATAGCCAATTGGATTCTCTTCCCAACCTCCTCCATCGGTAAGCACCCAGAGTTTGCCATTGCAATCAAGGGCGATAGCGCGTGGCTGGATACCTACTTCGAGTGTGGCCACAACTTTATCGGTTCGGGTATCGATCTTGATAATGCTTTTCTGATAGCTCCAGCAGTTGCAATATACGTAGTCGCCATAGGCAACCATTTGTTCAGTGGATGCGAGTTCCATATCAGGCACTTCAATATATCCGGTGATAGAGTAGGTGGATGGGTCGGCGATAGCTATGCGGTTGTCATACATCTGTGTGATGTATGCTTTTTTGCTGTTGACCTGATGGAAATTACGGGGTGAAGTGAGACCTGTGATACGCCCTTTTTCCTTAAGAGTGATAGGGTCAACGGCAAACACTACATTTGAATTATTGACGACAATCCAACCTTTGGAGTCAGCGATAGTCATAGACTGGGCGCCATCGCCGAGCTTCATTTCGTTAGCTTTGAAGAAGGCTTCGTTGATGGTTTCATCGTTTTGTGTGTTGTAGGCTGAGAGGGTGGCGTTGCCAAATTGGAATTGACCTTCATTGAGGACGAAGAGTGTTCCGTCTCCTTTATCGGTGAAATTAAATCCACCTGGCAACTCCGGTTTGATGTCGTCGTTTTTGGAGCAGCCGGTAGCGGATAATGTCAATGTTGTTGCGGCGCAGAGTGCAGCAAATGAAAAGAAAGAATTTTTCATAATCATTAATTTAAGTTTCGCAAGCTCAACTTAAGGTTTATGGGTTAGAGGGTTATAGGGTTAAGTTGCTCAGGATAATTTATTTCGAATAATCCAATTTTCATATTTAGCTGATAACCTCATAACTCAATAACCTTATAACCTTCAACTTTCACTTGCGAAATTTGAGTCATTAAGTATTAATGCATAATTATTTGTTCCTGATGTCCATTCTACATACCTTGCTTTTCGGCCAGGGATGACGGTATGGAGCATATGTGGTGTGTAAGGAGAATCGTGGATAGGAGATTAAAATTGTAATCGGGCTCGGAGGGTTTGTTTGGTCAGGGATTTGTATTGGAGAGAGAGATAAAGAGATATAAAGCCGATCGCCATGAGTAGGCATAGGGCTTCTATGTAGGATTCGCCTGAGAGTACAAATATGATTGCAGCAGAGGTGAAGGAGAGGAGTGAGGTGTAGCCCCAATAGCGGCATTGCAGTTTGGAGCGGCATAAGGCCTTGACGAACTGCAAGGTCATATCGGGGTTGGCGTTGGCATACCGTGTGATGGATTTTGAGAGGAGGGGATGGAAAGAGTATCCGCATATGAATGAGATAATCAGACCTAAGCTTAGACCTATGGCATATTCGGCGCTGAGAAATCTGTCGAACCCACCGAATGACATGGCTGATCCTAACCATGCGATTAAGGCAAGTGCGGCTGAAATACCCACAAGGTAGCTTGCGGCAGTGACAAATCCGAGTCTAATGTTTTTATTATTCATTGCTTTTTGTTTAGAGGTAAGTGGTTTCTTTTTGCAAAGTTAATAAAATAACTCAATTTTCGCAAGCGATAGTCGAAGGTTATAGGGTTATTTCTCCGACCTCAACGACATCACGTTTGACAACGATTATGCCGACATCTGCGGCATCACGGAGAATGAGCTGTTGGAGTATTTCCAGAGTGGTATCCGTTTGCTGGCGGATGAAATGGAGGTAAGTTACGATGAAGCGTTCCGGGCACTCAAGCTGAACTACGACGGCTACCGCTTCGCAAGGAAGGGGAGCGACATCTATAATCCGTGGTCAGTCCTGAATGCGATGGATAAGAGTGATATCCGGAATTACTGGAACGGCACAGGGTCGGCGAGTGTAGTATCGGAGACGCTGCGCGACGCGGAGGTAGACATAGAGAAGACCCTCAACGCCCGCTGGCGGCTTGATGATCTTGCCGGCCTTGACCTTCTTGGGGCGGATCCTACGGCCATACTGTATCAGGCTGGTTACCTCACCATCGCGGATTATGACCGGAGGACTAACACCGTTCGCCTGAAGGTGCCGAACGAAGAGGTCAAGAGAGGTCTTTTCAACGACCTCCTTCCACTCTATGTTAAACCAAGAGGCAGCACGGTTAAGACAATGCTTGACGGAATCTACGACGGCATCCGGGACGGACGCCCTGAGGAGATGATGAGAAGCCTATGTGCATATTTCGCGGGAATACCGTATGACCTGAAGATGGACAACGAGAACAACTTCCACAACGCCTTCTACATCCTGGTTACGCTGATAGGGATTGATGCGAAAGCTGAGGCGCATACGTCCGACGGCCGCATCGACCTGCTGATAGAGACCCCGGAATATGCCTACATCATCGAGCTGAAGTATGACTCGTCGGCGGAGGAGGCACTGCGCCAGATCGAGGATAAGGAGTATGCGCTGCGGTTCTCGACGGATTCTCGCAAGGTCTTCAAGATCGGGGTTAGTTTCTCGTCGGAGACCCGGCGCATAGAGGAGTGGGCTATACAATGACAAAATTCCCTTCGTGCCTCTATGAAATTTAATACCGTATAATCTGTTAGTAAATCAGAGATTTAAATTATTAAGTAACGGTTGATATGATAAAATTGAGATAATCTTGAGGTAGTTATCATATCAAGACCTTGGCTGCTACTTGTTTAATATATGTCATTAAATATTTGGTAGCTACTTAAAAGCTACTTATATGTATTTTTTTAACTATTGTTTTTTCTGCTGATTGAAGTTTTATGATTAATATGGATGCGTTTGAAGCATTGAAGTCGTGAATGTTGAATGATTCTGATCCATTGATTGTCTTTGTGTATGTTACCCTACCGGATAAGTCAATGACATCGAGACGTCCTTCACTGGGTGTTCTCAAATGAAGACATCCATTGTCTAAGGTTATATCCATGCCGTCATCTTGTACGATAGCAGCAGACGAAGATTCATACAGCAGTTTCAGATCTTCTTCATCTATACAGTCATTTATGTTATAGGTATTTGATAATTTTAGAGAACCATCCTTATAATATATCTGTATTCTGAATCGAATTCGCCATGGATAGTCTTGAAGTGCTACCTGTTGATCTAATGGGAGTTCTCGTTTTACCATAAATTTAGGCGGCAAGTCTTCTGGATGATGAGGAACGGTTCGCTCTAAAATCAGTCTGTCTATATCATCGGTAATGTTGAGTGTCAGATACAAGGTGCCAAGGCATTGAAGACCTACTATGTTGCTCTCAGTTAACTCATAATCATAATACATATCTGTGACAATATCATCGTTATTGTGTATCGGGTCAGTGACAGACTGTGCATTACCGGTTGTTATGGCGACTGTAATAAGTAATATCAGAACTATTTTCTTCATGACTTTTTTGTTTGAGGTTAATATAAAGTGTATTGAACTCGTATGGATTTGAGTATGTATAGAGTGATTAAATTTTATCGTACTCATTCTTGAATTTGATTGCAAAAATAGTAAAAATTATGGTTTATGTCAAGGATAAAAGTTTAACATAAATACATTTAATTTATTGATAATCAATATTAATTATTATGGGAGTTTAACGTGTCGTCTATATTGTTCAAAATGTGTCTTTTGAGAGATGAATTGGAAGCTGTCATGGTTATTCCATTATATATACTTTGATAGAAATTAACTGAATATTATTATGTGATTACAATATAATTTTATAAATTTGCGCCTCAAACATAGCATTATGAAAAGAATAGATTTTATAAGGATTATTATTTCACTTGTAGTAATTGTGTTATTGAGCTTATACGGATGTGGTAATTCCAAAGAAGTGGAAGGTAAGTTAAGTCTTGCCGAACGTCTAATGGAATCACATCCAGATTCGTCTCTTTATATTTTAAATGGGATTGATGTCGATAAGCTTAAAGGCAGTCCAACCAAGGCAAGATATGCATTGTTGAAGTCAATGGCATTGGATAAGAATTATATTGATACCACTACGTTTGATGTGCTTCAACCAGCTATTGACTATTATCTTAAGAAAGGGAATGCGGACGATAAACTCAGAATGTTTTATTATAAAGGAAGAATTCATCGGAATGCAGGGGATGATGACCTTGCTATGAAATCTTATCTTAGTGCCTTTGATATTAAATCAGAAGTCTCTGACTCCTTGACGTTGGCCCGTCTCTTTGTAGCGCAGGCTGCTATTTTTTATAAGCAGTATCGTCTTAGAGATTGCATTAATAATAATTTAAATGCCGCTGAGATATATAAAGCACTTGATATGGATCATCAGCAACTTAAAAGTTATTTAAGAGCTTTGGATGGAGAAATTATTATTAATGAAAAAATAAAAGCTGATAGTATATTTAGGATTTGTAAAACGATTGTTAAAAACTCTCCATCGCTAAAAAAATTTGTGACTCAACCATTTTTAAGATATTATATCGAATTTGGTCAAAAGGATGATATATTGGAATGTATAAATGAAAATGCTGGTATCAGTAGAAATATAGAGATGGGTCTTGCTCGAGCATATTCCAAGATCGGTGATCCTAAGACAGGCTTACGGTATCTAAATGAGGCGGAGATAGGCTCTGATGAAATATTAGATTCGTTGACCTACTGGTCGGTAAAGACTGAGATATTGGAAAATATGGGAGATGATAAGAAGGCTTTAGATGCATTCAGGAATTATTCCAGAGTGCTTGAAATATATCATGACAGACTGTTCTCAAATGAATTGCTTTTTTCGGAGAAGAAGCATGAGATGGAGCTTGAGAGCATGGGGGAGATCCATAGGAGAGACAATATCATCAAGTGGATATTGGCCGGAGCCGCGATTATGATCTGCGTGACAGGGCTTGTTTACTATCGGTACCGGTTGAACAAAGCAGGGCGGCTGATAGCAGAGCAGACTGCGGAGACACTGCAGTTAAAGAATGATAACCTGCAATTGGAGACAGAGAAGCTTAGATTGGAGGCAGAGAATATGCGTCTTGAAATAGGTCAGCTGGAAGATGAGCGGGAGCGGCTTTCCAGACTGTTGGAGCAGCGTGAAGAGCTTTCAGATGAAGCGCGGCAGCTCATAAGGGAACGCATAGATATGCTCAACGGTCTGCTTGCAAGGGCCATCACGAATGAAGAATCTTACGGCAAAGAGTTTCACAAGTATGTAGACAAGATCAGGAAGGACAAGAAAAAATTTCAGCGATCCATCGGAAAGGTCTTAAGTGCTACCCATCCGGAATTCATGAAATATCTGGAGTCACATGGTTTGACAGAACGTGAAATAGACTATGTCTGCCTGTACGCCATCGGACTGCGAGGAAAAGAGATCGGCAATTATCTTGATCTGGCCCGGCACTACAACATAAGCACAGAAGTAAGGCGGAAGTTGGGTCTGGACAGCAACGATCCCAATCTTGGGCCTTTCATCAGGAAGATGATGACAGGAAGTGCACTCATTAGGTCTGAGGATTCCGGTTGCCAAGTCAAGTTAAATTTGCAAATACCCGGGAAAAACGTTATCTTTGTGGGCAAAACTGAGATTTATGGAAGAGAAAAAGGTTAAATATGCTATAGGCGACCAGGACTTCAAGTCTGTCATAGATGCCGGTTTCCTATATGTAGATAAGACTCGGTATATAAAGACGATATTAAATGGGAATAAATATTATTTCCTGGCTCGCCCTCGCCGCTTCGGCAAGAGTCTCTTCCTATCTACACTTAGGTATTTCTTCGAAGGTCGCCGCGACCTCTTCAAGGGACTCTACATCGACTCTACAGACTGGGACTGGGAGCCCTATCCGGTGCTTTACCTTGACTTGAACAGGGATAGATTTGCAGAGACAGGCATACTTGACGATGTGCTTGGCAATCAGTTCAGGGCTTGGGAAGAAAAATATGATGTAGATGCAGTTGCAGAGCAGCTTTCATCAAGATTTGAAAATATTATTAAGTCAGCTCACGAGAAGACAGGAAAGCAGGTAGTGATCCTCGTAGACGAGTACGACAAGCCGCTTGTAGGCAATCTCCATAAATACGATAACTTTGAGCATTACCGGTCCCAGCTTGCCGGCCTCTACTCCAACTTCAAGAGTTCGGCGGAGCATATCCGTCTGGTGTTCCTGACAGGAGTAAGCCGCTTCAGCAAACTGAGTGTCTTCTCCGACCTCAACAACCTCAACGACATCACGTTTGACAACGATTATGCCGACATCTGCGGCATCACGGA
>CAYSMP010000023.1:0-34555 GCA_964432215.1 uncultured Sangeribacter sp. | reverse complement strand
GTGCAAAGTGAAGGATCCGAATACCATCCTGCAAGCACAGGATTGTAGTAGGAACTTTCGTCAGGCAGAGGATTGGCCTTGTAGAAGTTGTCGTCGCCTTCATAGCTGAAGGAGTCGAAAATCGCCACCGAACTTTGGGGAGCGATTCCCGCCTTCTGCGAGGAGCAGCCGGGCAGTAAAGCCAGACAGCTTAAGGCGATTGCGATGTTGGTCAGTTTTGCCATATTGAGTTGTTGTGTTGTTGAATTATCATCCAATGATTAATGGATTGCAAATTTAGTTAACTTCTCCGATACACGCGCGTAATATGTATGTCTATTCCGTCACTATTCGTCACATTCAATAAAAATATCGTCTCTTTTACGTAAGAATTTGTAACAAGAAATTCTTTTATAGTTGATTTTCAATTAATTGAAAAAATTACACAATTTTATACACTACCAATTTATAGGAATCTAATGCAGAGCAGAAGAAGAGGCTGCAAAGACTGATGAGAAAGACTCAGTGAGAGCAGGACGGAGCGAACGCCTGGAAAAAGACAGCCTATAAGAAAGGCTGCAGCTGGCATGCATCACGCATTCCAGCCCACAGCCACTACCTAATAACTAAACCTATAATCAATCTTTACTAAAATGTAGACGTAACTTTGCTTAATGTATGTGTTAGAAATTATCAAATATCTTCTTGTAAGAAAGTGGTCGAGATCAAAAATAAACCTACCTATTATTTAATCAAATTAACCTATTATTATATCAATCATTTGCTTTTACATAATCAGAATGTCTATATCGACATGGCCTCCAAGACGCTCAGTAGCGTAGTTGAAGATCGCAAATCCTAATGCCCATGAAGGGTTGGTTTTACGTATGCAAAATTACAAATAATATTGCAAAGGCCCATATACCTACGTCAACAGAGCATTTCTTAATGATTCATATACATTCAAATTTGAATCTTATGAATATAAAATTGTAAACAACAGAGAAAATACATTGAAAAACAGGAAGATTCTCCATAATACAAATCAGGGACACACAAAGCGTGCGTCCCAATTATTTAAATATCCGAGAAGATCACTTATCTATTGGAAGGTCCAAATCAGAACCGGCGAGGCATTTTGCGCGATATTCAGAGGGAGAAAAACCAGTGTATCTTTTAAAATGAGATGAGAAATGAGGCTGCGATGTAAATCCAATCTTATAAGCCACCTGTGTCACTTCGATATCATGGCGCTTCAATAGCTCACAAGCACGTTTGAGACGTATATTGCGAATATAATCGCTTGGAGTCATTCCTATCAAGTCTTTCATCTTGCGATGCAAGTGAGCTCGACTCACTCCGACTTCAGATGCAAGCCGCTCAACATTCAGGTCGGGATCATCAATATGGGCATTGATTTCTTTCATAATTCGGTCAAGAAGCACCTCATCGTTGCCCTTCATCTCCGGTGCATCGATCTTTCCTTCTGTCTCTTGCGCTCCTGAGAACTTACCTTTCATCCGCAATCGGTTTTCTATCAATGTGTCTACCAGAGCCTCAAGTTCGTCGGTATTGAACGGCTTTCCAAGATATGCATCCGCACCCTTATCCCAACCGGCCATGCGGTCGGCAACCGCAGTCTTAGAGCTCAACAACACCACCGGAATATGACTTGTCTCTGTATTTGACTTCAATCGCTTGAGAAGTGTCAGGCCATCCATTTCAGGCATAACGACATCACTGACCACTATGTCGGGTTTCCAGTCAATCACCAGCTTCATAGCCTCTGAGCCATTGCCAGCCTCCTTCACCTTATAGTATTTACTGAGAAGAGACGAAATATATCCACGCAGCTCCGTATCATCATCGACGACAAGTATCTTCCCTCCTGCAGTCAAGGGCTTTGGCCTTGACTGCAGCTCCCCTGCAGGGGAGCTGCCAGATAGGATCAAATGACGTCCGGTCTCTTCAGCAGCTATAGTGCCCTCTACGAGTTCTTCGTCTGCATAAGATGACTCATCAAGAGGAATGACTACAGTAAAGACACTTCCTTTCACTCCGTCGGATCTATTTTCTGCTGATATCTCACCATGATGCAACTCTACCAAGCGACGGCAAAGATCAAGACCAATTCCAAAACCCATAGTGGCAGGGGCATGACTCTCCCTGTCTCTATAGAAAGGTTCGAACAGCCTTGTCTGCGACTTCGCATCAAGTCCTATGCCGGTATCTGTCACGGAGACCTTGAGACAGCGCCCAAGTTTATCCACATCAGCCACATCTACTGCCACACCAATCGAGCCACCTTCAGGAGTGTACTTAATCGCATTTGATATAAGATTAACCATAATCTTATCAAAATTATCACGGTCAAGCCATACGGTACCCGGGTTAACAATGTCAGAGAAAGTGAGAGTCTGCTTCTTATCTTGCGCCTGAGACTTAAACAAATCGACAAGCTCCTTAACAAAAGCTACCACGTCGGTCTTCCTGCAGTTCAGACGCATCTTGCCCTTATCAAGTTTGCGAAGGTCGAGAAGCTGATTCATAAGGTTCATTACCCTTTGGACATTCCTATGCATCAAATTTAGCTTATCAGTCACAGCAGGATCATGCTGATCTTTCATCAGAGACTCAAGAGGGCTCATGATAAGAGTCATCGGGGAGCGGATGTCGTGAGAGACATCCATGAAGAATTTTATCTTATCTTCATTAATCTTCTCAGCCTGGCGCTTTTTCCAGACCATGAAGCCAAGGGCAATGAGTGTAGTCAGGATTACAAGATAGATAAACTTAGCGAGTCCGGTCCAATACCAAGGCAGCGAGACATTTATCCGGATAAATGTAGATGGAGAAGCAACGTTGTTTTCAACAGCACATATCTCAAGCTCATACTTTCCGGGATCAAGATATGGAAGATAGAGCATATTGTCACCGGGAGCAGTCTCAATCCAATCATCTTTCTTGCCGAATCGCCATTTATAACGTACATTGGATGCATCACGAAAATCCATTGTAGACATACGCAATGCAAGGGCATTATCACGATACGGAAGGTTGAGAGATTCGGGGCACATCGGATTTCCAATAATCATAGGATGGCGACCATTCATCATATTGGGAATAAGGCGACGCCCATTGAGGAATATAGCAGATATCTTCACCTCATGATCAAAGCCCGGAGCAGGCACAGAATCAGGCATGAAAGCAGTTATGCCAAGATCACTTCCAAGATATATGCCTCTCCTTGAGGGGCAATATTGAATATGGTTGAACGAAGTCTCGACCAAACCATTGCCACCATAATAAGACAGAATCTTAGAATTGTCGGGAGTGACGTAAGAGAGACCACGCATCGTACCAATCCATTTTCCCCCATTGTGGTCGCGAGAAATAGAGCGGATATCATTGTCGCTCAATCCATCAGCAGTAGTATATTTTTTCAGCACTCCTTTTTCCGGATCAAAATGAATAAGACCATGACTCGTGCCTACCCATACTGAATTATCGGTCATACAAGGAACGACAGCAAATGTAGCACCATTAAGAAATGGCTCTTGATCTATCTCCAGAAGTTTGTCAGATTTAAGGTCATAGCATGCAATGCCACTATATAGACCGATCCATACTTTACCATCAGGAGTACGGTTAATACTTGTAATGTATGGATTAGTCAGCTGGTTTCCATCCGGATCATGCGGAATCCATTTTTTGGTACCATTTTTAATGTCGTAGCGCATCAGTCCAAGACCATTAATTCCAATGAAGAGTTCTCCCTCATTCCCGGGAGCAGTCACTATTGTAGGATATTTGCCTGGTATATCAAGAAATTTCCTTATGGCTCCGGAGGGAATGGAAATTTCCCATATTCCATTGTCGGCAACACTTATCAAAGCTTTATCGCCTTCAATCATCTGAATGTCGGTAATATTGTCAGCCCCGGGGATAACAACAGACATTAGTACCTTTCCTCCAGACCCATACATAACAATCCGGCCTTTGTCGAGCGCAACTAAAGAGTGACCGTGCCATTCAGACAAGGCTCCTGATCCCCCACCGAAATCGGAAAAGGTATCGGCATATTTTCTGTAGCGAAATGGGATATGACGTCCCGGCATCAAAACAATACCTTTATAATTGCAACCGAGCCAGAGATCACCGCCCGGAGATGTGTAAGCAGCACCAATCTTGGCATTATCAAGATTCAAATAAGCACAATATAGGTCCATACTTTTGTGGACCGTATCTGATTTAGTGGCAATCTCCCAAAGTCCCTCGCCGGATGTGGCAACATATATCAAACCATCTTTTGAATTTGACAAGCTGGTTATGGACAGATTTCCATCGATATTCAGTTGATAGAAATCGCCTGAACGAGAATCAAGACGATATATGTCATTGAGAGTATAGACAAGTACATTATCATCTTTTTCAAGAGCCAGAGACCTGATATACGACCCGTCGGTCACCTTTATAGATGAAATCTGACCATTGGGTGCCATACAGTATACTGTACCATCATGAGAACCGAGATAAATCTTTCCGTTGCGGCAACATACAATTGAATTATAGGCTTTTTGCATCGGTCCGGCAGAATACATTACAGCCACAGGGGAGCCCGATGAATCGTCGATCACATACAAACCTATTGCAGAAGCAACAAAAGTCACAGTGCCGTCATTTTGCTCAGAGAGACCTATAATATAGCCATATAGGGCTTGAGAAGGAAGAGTGATTACTTCAAAAGAGTCACTATCCGGGTTATAAAGATTCAAACCGTTGGCTGTCGCCACCCATATCCTACCCTTAGAATCACACATCACATGCAGTATACGACTATCGGATAGAGAACCGGACACAGCGTCATCGTGCCGATACGTGTCGTAACTATTACCATCAAACCGGATAAGTCCTCTATTGGAACCGATCCACAGATACCCATTCGTATCCTGACAAAATCCAG
Source organism: uncultured Sangeribacter sp. (assembly GCA_964432215.1). Classification (GTDB taxonomy): domain Bacteria; phylum Bacteroidota; class Bacteroidia; order Bacteroidales; family Muribaculaceae; genus Lepagella. The sequence continues at coordinate 29,613 of CAYSMP010000023.1, read as the reverse complement.
TGTAATCGCCAGCCAAAACTGCAGGGTCATCAAAAAGCCGACCCGTACGAGTGGCAGCACTGTGCGCGTCTAAACAAGGCAATAGCAGCAGAACAGAAAGTATGATAAATACTATAGAGTTTCTCATGAACAGTTTTAAAAATACGAAGTCCCGATGAGGGAAATTAGTTTCTGATGTTTATTTCGTCTGCAAATTTATATAAAATTGTCCAAATATCACAATAATCACATTAAAATTCGTAACATTTTACAAATTTTAATGTGTAACATTGTGAAAAATTGAGTTCCGTTGACCCAAAATAAAGAGTTTACGACACAAACAATACGTATAGAAAGATATTTTTTATAATTTTGTACACGTAAACAGAATGAAAAAACAGTCCAATATCATGAAAGGAATAAAAGCAATCTTTACAACCTTTGTGTGCAGCCTTTCCCTGCTCACTCCATCCCAAGCTTCGGCTCTCGACAACCAAGGGATTGTAAGCGAAACACAAAAAAACGGTTACTTCACGTTAATCTCTCCCAATAACGGCAAGCCGATTCCGACAACCATCATCATGTCGGAAACAGACCTTCCCGGTATCTCCATTGCCGCCAGCAACCTTTCTGACGACTTTAAAAAAGTATGCGGGACAGCTGCTCCCTTGATCAAAACAAACAAAATATCAAATAATGACAATTTTCCTTCAAGTGTCATAATAGCCGGATCAATAGATAGCCAGCTTATAAAACAGCTTTTGAAAACCAAAAAGCTCGATGAAAAAGACCTGAAAGGGAAGTATGAAAAATATTTGATGACTACTGTAAAGAATCCATTTCCGGGCATTGATAATGCTCTTGTAGTGGCAGGAAGTGACAGACGAGGCACAATTTACGGTATCTACGAGCTGTCAGAGCAGATCGGAGTCTCCCCATGGTATGACTGGGCCGACGTTTCTCCAACTAAACATGATGAACTATACATAGCCGAGGGAACATATACAGCAGGGGAACCGGCAGTGAAATATCGAGGCATATTCCTTAACGACGAAGCCCCCTGCCTAACCAGTTGGGTAAAAAACACCTATGGTACAGACTATGGCGACCACAGATTTTATGCACGTGTATTTGAACTTCTGCTCCGGCTCAGAGGCAACTTCATGTGGCCGGCCATGTGGGGATGGGCATTTTATGCGGATGATCCAGAAAATATCAAAACTGCCGACGAGATGGGTATAATAATGGGCACGTCACACCATGAGCCAATGGCTCGCAACCATCAAGAGTGGGCTCGCCATCGCAAAGACTATGGGGCATGGAACTACGCTACTAACCAACCTACCATTGACCAATTTTTCGCAGAAGGAATAGACAGGATGAAAGCCACGGAAGATGTGGTGACTATAGGCATGCGTGGTGACGGCGACGAGGCAATGAGCGCAGAGGCGGATGTAGCGTTGCTAAAAAAAGTAATTGACAACCAACGGAAGATAATAGCCCAGAAGACAGGAAAGAAAGCTAAGGAAACTCCTCAGGTATGGGCATTATATAAAGAGGTGCTCGATTATTACGACGCGGGTCTTCGTGCCCCGGACGATGTAATATATCTTCTATGCGACGACAACTGGGGAAACGTACGTCGCCTTCCGAACACAGATGAACGCAAACATCCTGGAGGCTGGGGTATGTATTATCATGTGGACTATGTAGGAGCTCCACGCAACAGCAAACTGCTCAACTGCACACCTATCCAGAATATGTGGGAGCAACTTGAGCTTACATATGACTATGGAGTAGACAAACTATGGATACTAAATGTAGGCGACCTCAAGCCGATGGAATATCCAATCACCCTCTTTCTTGACATGGCATGGAATCCTAAACAATTCACAGCCAATAATCTCCTCGGACACACGCTGCGCTTCTTTGAGCAACAACTCGGACCAAACCAGGCAAAAGAAGCTACAAGGATTTTCAATCTTCTTTGCAAATACAACGGAAGAGTGACTCCGGAAATGCTTGATTGCAATACTTATAATCTACAGACCGGGGAATGGAAGCAGGTAGCCGACGATTATATGCGCCTTGAAGCGGAGGCTCTTAGACAATTCCTTACCTTAAAGCCTGAACAGAGGGATGCCTACAATGAGCTTATACTTTTCCCTCTGCAACTTATGAGTAATCTCTATCAGATGTATTATGCCCAAGCTATGAACCATGCCGCTTATAAGAATGGGCTTCCAGAGGCTAATGAATGGGCTGAAGAAGTGAAGCGTTGCTTCGATAGGGACGCAGAGCTGATGAAAACCTACAACAAAGAGATAGCTGGAGGAAAATGGGACGGCATGATGACCCAGAAGCATATCGGCTATACGAGTTGGAACGATGCATTCCCTGCTGAAATACTTCCAAAGACATTCACACTCGACTCTCAGAATGCCACTAACGGAGGATATGCATTCGTGCCTACAGATGGTGCAATCTCGATCGAAGCCGAGCATTTCAATAAGGCAATAGATGCTGCCAGCGGTGCTAAATGGGAAGTTCTCCCCTATGTAGGCCGCACTCTCAGCGGAGTAGCAGTGCGTCCTTATACAGAAAACCCAGAAGGAGCAATGTTGAAATATGCCGTCACTATTCCTGAAGGGACAGACAGTGTCACTCTGCATGTCGTCACCAAATCAACTCTTGCATTCGACCGCAAAGAAGGCCACAGATACACTGTAGGATTTGAAGGAGATACACCTGTAGAAGTTAACTTCAATGCAAACCTCAACGAGGATCCGGAGAATATATACAGTGTCTTCTATCCAACTGTAGCACGCAGAGTCGTAGAAAAAAAAGTTCCGGTGAAGACATCTAAGACAGGAGAAACTATGCTGGAAATCAAACCTCTCGATCCGGGAATAGTATTTGAGAAAATAGTCATCGACTTTGGCGGCTATAGCCCCTCTTACCTCTTCGGTAAAGAATTAAATTACACAAGGAAATAGCAATTCTCAGACATTAAACTTATCTAAACTTCATTTAGAAGTTGTTTCGACTTATTTACGAATACAAAAACTAAAAATTCTGAAAATAAAGATTCTTTTTATTAATCTTCCGCCATCTTTTGGCTCGTCATCGTAGTTTCTTAAGGAAACTCGCCGATTTTCAATTCAGCATGTTTTCCTTCATTCATCAGTCACGATGCCCGCATCGCTCCTTCTTCTTGAAGAAAAATCTGCTCGAAAACCTGACGAAATCTTTATAAAAAAATAAGTCGAAACAACTTCTTATAAAAATCCCTCTAATGCAGCTGCATCAGAGGGATTTTTATAAATTATTTAATAGCGGTCACGTGTAGTTATCGTGTCTTTCCATATATGATCTTTCGGGAAGGGCTGGCCACCCCACGCCTTTTGGTTGGTCCATGGCTGCGGAGCGTCGCTCCAAAAAGAATGAGATGCAGGCAGACCGAGAGGAAGGAGCGAGAGCGAAGTCATGTAGAGAGACCCGTTGTTGGTATACCAATCGGCGATGTTTGGCTGGCGCCCTGCAAAACCGATTGTCAGGTAACCACCTTCATTGAAGTTTTCCTTGCCATCATACATATTGTGCATCACCTTAGTGAGAGCTGAACGAACTTGTCCGTTGGTCAGTCCTTCCGGGAGTTTCTCATAGAGGGCCATGAGAGCGAGAGGTTGCATTGTAGCCATCCGGTACGGAATCGAACGGCCGAATACCGGGAATGTCCCTTCCGGAGATATAAAGCGTTCGAGCACAATGCTATACTTCTGTGCACGCTTAAGGGCGCGCTCGTAATACTTACCATAATCGATACGATTATGTTTTCCGCTTTCCTGCATGGCCTTCAATGTCTCAAGATACATGGGATGGAATACATAACTGCTGTAGTAGTCAAATGCGAAGTCGGGACCATCGGCATACCATCCATCGCCAGCATACCACTCCTCTACTTTGCGCACAGCGGAGTTCACGCGATATTCATCGCAGTCAGCCCCGGACTTGGCAAGGAAACTTTCAATGAGTGCTGAGAAAAGGAGCCAGTTGGTATACGGGGGATCTATATGACGGATATTGGTGAAATTCTTGATATAGCGATCTTTGGTGGTTTGATCAAGAGGTTGCCAAAGAGCGTCGTAAGCACGGAGAAAAGACTCAGCTATGTAGGCTGCATCCACCATAACCTGTCCTTCTCCTCCCCATAAAAGGCAGTCAGGGCTGTTGGGGTCGACAGCATTTGCATAGCTCTTCAATGCCCACTCGCGGAGTTGCTTGCGCATCTTTCCCTCCTCGGTATCATCATCAGGAAGAGCCAGCCACGGGGCAATACCTGCCATTAGGCGTCCGAATGCCTCCATATAAGTAACTTTCTTATTGCGTCCATCCCAATTAGGGCTGACTTCCACGAGCATATCCTTCTGTAGCTCACCGGTTGCCATCTTGCTAAGGATAGGAGCAGCCATTTCATAAGCCATCTTTGCCCAATAAGCACGATCCTCGTTGGCTTCCTGCTCAAGCATCCTGACGTATTCACTTGCTGCCAGAAGGAAAGCACCGGTGCCAAAATTACTTGTAGAGTTACGGTCGACAACCTGACCCGGGATAGCCTTCTCACCAATAGGCTGCACATATCCGATGGAGCCATCTTTCTGAAGGGCTGTTTTAGAGAGATAATTCCATCCTTTTTTAGCAGCGTCAAGATATTTAGGATCTGTCAGATAACCATTGTTGATACCCCAAAGGAGACCGTAAGTGAAAAATGCAGTGCCACTGGTCTCAGGACCGGGAGCATGTTCCTCGTCATACATTGAGCGGCTCCAGTAGCCATCCGGCTGCTGGCAAGCTACCACGGCTTCCGCCATCCCCTTATATTTATCTTCAAAAAACTTACGGTGTTCCCAATCGCCAGGGGCATCTTTCAACACCTTTGCAAGTCCGGCAAGCACCCACCCGTCACCACGGGCCCAGAAATCCTTCTTGCCGTTGGCACTTGTATGCTTAGGATACACGTATTTCGCATCTCGATAGTATAAATTCTCCTCGGAATCAAACATGATGCTATCGCTATACTGCACATATTCATATAATTTATCGAGATATTTTTTATTCCCTGTAATCTTATGAAGCTTCGTCATTACCGGCATCACCATGTAGAGACCGTCAGCCCACCACCAATAATCGTTATTAGGAGTGGCTATCTGATATTCCATTACTTCCTTTGCACGTCGGATTCTCTTGTCGTCAGGTAAAATATTATACAGGTCGGCATATGTCTGGAAACAGACTTGCCAGTCGCCAAAAAGGACATAATCATCGCCTTCACCATATTTATTATATTTCCATTTAGAACGATCGGTGCTTTTAGCTCCTTTCCATTGGTTGTGTTCCGCCCATTTTTCTGAGTATTCCTTCCATTCGGGTGTTCCCATAAGGGTATAAGCTTCCATATTGCCGGTATGATAGGCAGCTTCGTCCCAGAATGCATTATGTTCGGCAGGATGAGTTGCCTGCCAATGATTGTTGACCTTAGTGATTATGTCGCGAACGACCTTCGACTCCTTAGTGACAGAGGCATAGGCACTCAGCACACTGCCTGCCATTAAAGCGGCACTTATGAGCAATGTCTTGATTTTCATGATTATTAATGGTTATTTCTTGTAAAACAGGTATTTTCTACCTAATGCAAAATTAATAAAAATTTCAATACTAACCTATTATTTTTTAACAGAATTATGAAATGTCATTATTATGTATTGAAGTTGTTTAAACTTATTTACGAATTCTAAGTAAGCTAAACAACAGACTCAATCTACAAAAAATCCATAGCAACCCTTGACACTTCTTTTATGGCACACCTTACCTATATCAGAAAAATATCGGCTGTTCTATAGTGCATCAGGAGTAAGTAGCTCACAAAAACTAAACGACATATATCAACTAAGCATCTGCAAGGGTATTGATATGATAAATGCCAAGCTGCCTCAAGATTATCTCGCATTTATCATATCATTATTTTTGTGAGCTACTTACAGTTTAAATTTTATGGTGGATAAGTTGTCGGGAATGGAGTAATCATTGAGTTGGGTTTGCGAGACTTGAATATTTTTATTAACTTTGCAAGCAAATATCCATTTAACTCAAACAACTAATAACCAACAACCATGAACAACAACAATCAAGGCAGCAAAGCCTACCTTTTTGGCATTGTGCTTGTAGCGGTGCTTGGTGGCCTTCTATTCGGTTATGACACGGCTGTCATCTCGGGAGCTGAAAAAGGCCTGCAGGCCTTTTTTCTTGGTGCAAAAGACTTCGTCTACACCGACACTATCCACGGCATCACGTCATCAAGTGCCCTCTTGGGCTGCATTATCGGCTCTGCTATCTCCGGCGTCATCGCGACACGTCTCGGACGAAAGATGGCTCTCTTCATAGCGGGCGTATTTTTCTTCATTTCAGCCCTCGGCAGCTATTATCCTGAATTCCTTATCCACGAATACGGAAAGCCTTGCTTCCATCTCCTTATAACCTTCAACGTATATCGCATCATCGGCGGTATTGGTGTCGGTCTGGCTTCGGCAATTTGCCCCATGTATATCGCAGAGGTTGCTCCTTCTAACATGCGTGGCACACTTGTATCGTGGAACCAGTTTGCTATCATCTTCGGTCAGTTGGTAGTATATTTCGTCAACTTCCTTATCCTCGGCGAACACACCCAGCCTATAATCGAGAAAATTGGAGAGACCATATATCAAGTACATTCCAGCTCCGACATTTGGACAATCCAGACTGGTTGGCGCTATATGTTTGGCTCAGAGGCTTATGTGGCAGGTATCTTCACATTCCTCGTGTGTCTCGTGCCAGAGTCTCCACGCTATCTCGCCATGGTAGGCAAAGATGCACAGGCACTCAAAGTGCTTACCAAAATCAACGGAAGCTCAAAAGCCCAGGAAATCCTTCAGAACATCAAGGAGACTGTCACGGTACAGAGCGAAAAACTCTTCTCTTTTGGCGTCATGGTAGTATTCATCGGTGTAATGCTCTCAGTATTCCAGCAGGCAGTCGGTATCAACGCAGTGCTATACTATGCTCCTCGCATATTTGAATCGATGAATATGGGCAACCCGATGGTGCAGACCGTCATTATGGGTATTGTCAATATCGCCTTCACTCTTGTGGCAGTATTTACAGTAGAAAAGTTGGGGCGTAAACCGCTTCTTATCTGGGGTTCAATAGGCATGGCTATAGGCGCACTGGGGGTTGCCCTGGCTAACCTTGTAGAGCTCCCTGCCCTCTTCCCTGTTGTGAGCATTATGGTCTACTCAGCTTCCTTCATGTTCTCATGGGGTCCCATCTGCTGGGTACTTATCTCAGAAATCTTCCCGAATACCATCCGCTCACAAGCAGTCGCAATCGCTGTGGCATTCCAGTGGATCTTCAACTTCATAGTATCAAGCACCTTCGTGCCTATCTACAACATGAGCATGGGCGACATGGGACAGCGTTTCGGCCACTTCTTCGCCTACGCAATGTATGGAGCCATCTGCGTCATCGCGGCATGGTTTGTAGCGAAGCTCGTGCCTGAAACCAAGGGCAAGACACTCGAAGACATGACTGCCCTCTGGAAGAAACGTAAGTAGCAATGCATAATGCATAATTCATAATGCATAATTGTTTGTCGCTTAATCTCAGTCAAAACATATTGATTATACCATAAGTTTAATTTGACCTGCTACGTAGCAATACATAGAAACCTCGGAAGGGTAATCCTTTCGAGGTTTCGTTTATTATTGTCACATTAAATTCGCACCGTATTGCCAAGAAGTTGCAATAATGTATATGAGAAAACTGATATAAAACTTGTGCAGGATTTGCATAAGCAGTGAAAAAGAGTTATCTTTGTGGGAAAAAGGAATATTATGGAAGAGAATGACAGATATGCCATCGGCCAGCAGGACTTTAAGACTCTACGCATGGATAATGCCTATTACATCGATAAGACCTCATTTGTCGAAAAAATAGCCAAAAGCAAATCAAAATACTATTTTTTGGCCCGTCCCCGTCGATTTGGCAAAAGCCTCTTCCTGTCTACCCTTAGATATTTCTACGAGGGTCAACGCTTCCTCTTCAAAGATCTTTACATCGACTCCATAGATTGGGATTGGGAAGAGTATCCTGTGCTTCATCTTGACCTGAATCCAGACAAATACGAAGAAACGGGAAGGCTGGATGATGTGCTTGACAAACTTTTCCGAGGGTGGGAAGAGAAATACAATATAAAGACCCAAGACAAAATCTTCTCACAAAGATTCAAGAGCATTATAGAAGCAGTGCATAAGAAGACAGGCAAACAAGTGGTGATACTCGTCGATGAATATGACAAGCCACTCGTAACCAATCTCCATAAGGATGAGAACTTTGAACATTACCGTACGAAGCTCGCCAGCATATACTCAAATTTCAAAAGCTCAGCTGAACATATTCGCCTTGTGTTTCTCACAGGTGTCAGCCGTTTCAGTAAACTGAGTGTCTTCTCCGACCTTAATAATCTAGATGATATCTCATTCGATGATGAATTTGCAGATATCTGCGGTATAACTGAAAAGGAACTGCTTGAAACCTTTCAAACGGGCATAACCTCCCTTGCGTCGAAGCGAAAGGAGGATTTTGCTACCACATTCCGCACCTTGAAATTTAACTACGATGGTTATCGATTCGCTCCCGAGGGAAGCGATATCTATAATCCTTGGTCGGTGCTCAACTGCTTGAAGAAAGGAAGGATCGGGACATATTGGAACTTGACGGGTGCAGCCACTATTGTTGCTGAAGCCCTACGAGACGCCGATATCGACATAGAGAAGACACTCAAAGCGCGTTGGGATCTCGATGAATTGGCTGGACTCGACCTGCTTAACGCTGACCCTACCGCCCTCCTCTATCAGGCGGGTTATCTCACTATAGCAGACTATAATCCGGAAGATAATGAGGTGTGCCTGAAGGTGCCTAATGAAGAAGTCCGTAAAGGTCTCTTCAAAAATCTGCTCCAAGTATATCTCAAACCCAAAAGCGGAACTGTAAAGAGTGTGCTCGACGGAATCATGGAGGGAATTAAAGAGGGTAAACCGCATGAGATGATGAAGCATCTCGATGCTTACTTTGCCGGAATCCCCTATGACTTAAAAGTACAGGACGAAAATAATTTCCATAATGTCTTTTATGTACTTCTGACTCTTATAGGCATTGACGCTGAGGCTGAGATGCATACCTCAGATGGGCGCATCGATCTTCTGATAGAGACACCGAAATACTTATATATCATAGAATTGAAATTCGACTCAACTCCCGAACAAGCACTCCGACAAATTGAAGAAAAGGAATATGCCCGAAAATTTGCTACAGATTCCCGTAAGCTCTTTAAGATCGGAGTCAATTTCTCCTCCGAAAAACGACGCATCGAAAGCTGGATAATAGAAGAATAAGCATTATTCGGGTAAAGAATCTTCGGAAGGTAAGACTTCCGAGATTATAATTTTAAGTTTTTTCTACGAGCATGTAGCCGATGCCTCGCTGGTTGATGATGGAGAGAGATGGGTCATGGCGCAGATAGTGGCGAAGCTTGTGGATGTAGCCGTGCAAGGAATTGCGACTGTAGGGATCATCCCGTTGCCATATCAAGACCATCAATGCTGATGCATCCAGCGTCTTACCCTTGTTTATGATCAAATCTTTCAAAAGTTTTGCTTCTATATTTGATAGTTCCGTTGGACTCTGACCTTCAGCAGTCAAAGTCTGATTGTTCATTCTTAGTGTATAAGAGCCAACAGTGAAGACTTCGCTATCAGCAACAATATTTCTTCTTAAAAGAGCCTTTATCCTAACTATAAGCTCAAGCATCTTAAAGGGTTTCTTCAGATAATCATTGCCTCCGAGTTCGAATCCAGTGACAATATCATCAATCTCCGATTTAGCTGTCAAGAAAAGTATTGGTACTTCAGAATCAGACTGCCGTATCCTACGAGCCATCTCAAACCCATCAAGCAATGGCATCATGACATCAGCCACCACAAGATCAGGATGATCTTTCGCAAACCTAAGAAGCCCCTTCTCTCCATCCGGAGCCACTATTACCTTGAATCCATCACGTTCAAGAGTATCGGATATAATCATAGACAAGGTGGCATCATCTTCCACCAAAAGAATGGTATTTTGCATATATCTATTCAGATTTCCTATTAAAATTAAAATGAATTATGATTGTAGTTCCTTCGCCCAGTTTGCTTTGAGCCTCAATGCTCCACCCATGCTTTTCAACAATTGACTTCACATAAAATAGTCCTATTCCATAACCTCTCACATCTTGCCGATTGCCTGAAGGGACACGATAGAACTTTGAAAAAATATCCGGCAACGACCTATGAGGTATTCCAATGCCATCATCTGCTACAGAAATGGAATTTGAATCAGCTTTCAATGTTATTGTGACCTGATTGCCAGAATACTTTATACTATTGTCAATCAAATTGCTGATAATATTTGAAAAATGAGATGGATCAGCCGTTACCATGACCTCCGGACTACATATGATATTAATGTAGCACTCTTTCTGGGCTTTCATCTTCATCTGATCGGCAATAGATAAAAGAGTATCATAAACGGGGATCTCTTCTTTGGAAAGCGTCAGATTTTTTCGACGCTCCATACTCATTGCGAGAATATTCTCTACAAGCCCCGTCAGTTTAGATAACTGATCAAGAGCCGCCGTAAGATATTTTTGAGTTCTGATTTCATTTAAAGGGTCAGGGAACTGAAGCAAAGCATCATTGGCAGCATAAGCAATGGCAATCGGTGTCTTTAACTCGTGCGTCATGTTGTTGGTGAAATCATCTTTCATCTCCTCTATTGTGCGCTGTTGCCTTATGACCCTAAGCATATATATCAAAGAGAAAACAAACACCAAGGCAATAGCTACAGTCACCACTATAATACCAGTCATCTCATGCAATATATTTTTCGTAAGAGGAGAAATGTATGCTTTGTAGATTAGTTTTCCTTCTACTCTGTGTTCCATCTCCCATAGTCCCAAGAAACCTTTCATGGAGTCAGCCGCTTCAACAATATGCACTTCTGAAGGATCAAATCCAGAAAAATTAAGTTCGCGCATGAATACTTTTTCAAGCAATGGGAGGTCCGGCTGTCCTTGATCGTCATACTTATCATGAAGATGCCTTGTGATCGCCGCTATCCATTGATGATCAAGACGTTTATAGCCTTGATTATAATTAATCGCATTGAGATCTTCCACACTGCCGGCAGCTCCAATATCTCCATCTTTAAGGCCGGTCCATACCGGTATGACACCATCGTCATTTCCAAATCCAGCCTTAGTGAGCCTTTCTATAAGTTCTGACAGGTCGGCACGACGCAAGCATTGCTCCACATCATCCATATATCTACTTTTGATAGCGCTATAAAGAGACGACATGAAGATAACATCTGCCACAAAGAGTACAATCGTGACTGATATAATAATAGTTGTAATCAATCTGAAATGTTTCATCGTTGCAAAATTACTAATAATATCCTAAAAAAGATATCGTCTAATACAAAATTAAGACTAAATAAGGCAAAATAAGCATCAGTTAAGACAAAACTGCATAAATTTGCGAATCAGAAGAAAAATGATATTGCCTACGGTTAAAATGGTTTCAATCCGAAGGCTAATCAAACCAACGAGACCAAAAATAAAGATATGAAGAAACTATTAATGCGAACTGCACTTCCCGGGGCAATGCTGATAATGGCAACATTATCAATGTCAGCCCACACATCAGAAATGATGAACATTAAAAGTGATGCTTCCTCAGTAGCCCGTATCGCTCGAAAGACAAATGCCACGTTTGCAAAAGAAGTTACAGGAGCTTCCCTATCTGCATCAAAAAGCATACGTAAGATGCCGACACGCTCAAACGACATGCCGGCTATGTATGGATGTATTGTCTACAATGACTTGTTTGATTGGTACACTGACACTTATCTTGGGACAGTGCCCAACTCAGCAGACTCTCAATCTACCATGATAGCTGACATGGTGAATGCAAGCTATGGAGGTGTCGAAGTCGATGGTATCTATTACGCTACTAACTATTATTACGATGAATTTTGGGAAGAAGAGGAATTCATCATCGAAGGATATAGCTTAATCACCGGGGAACGACTTTGCTCTTTTTATCCTGATGACTATCGGCTTGCGTGTATTGACGAAACCTATGATGCCACCACCAACTCAGTCTACGGCATCACATTTACCGAGAACGGAGATGGCCTGCAGCTGTCGAAACTTTCATACTCTATCTCAAGCGTATCAGCAGAGACCATAAACACAATCGAGGGAAACTGGACAAGTATCGTTTGCGACAATTCAGGCCAACTTTATGGAATACGTGTCTATTCCTCATCCTGTGCCGAATTATACAAAATAGATAAGACAAATGCTGAGATTGAACAGGTGGGAGAAACCGGTATAATGCCCTACTATCGTCTATCAGGAAGTGTGATTGACCAAGATACTAACCGCCTCTATTGGCTTTACGGCGATCAAAATGAGTCGTATATGACCGATGTCAATCTTAGCACAGGAGTTGCTACCAGATTGTATCAGCTGAAAAATAATGACCAGATTGCGGGCATCGTCATACCATCATCTACAATGCAATCTACCGAACCTGCAGCTACTTCTGCCAGTCTAACCTATAGCAATGGCAAGATGACTGTGAAATGGAATCCAGTAAACAGCTCGATTACTGGCAGTCCACTCGAAGCAGACAAGATTACATACACAGTGACGCGTGCCGATGGAAGCATAGCCGCAGATGGATTAACAGAAACATCATTCAGCGAAATGATCGAAGACAATGGTTCTTATACACTTCATTATTATGAAGTTACAGTAATATATGAGGAAAGCAATGCGTCCAAGCCCGCACAGACCAATCTTATCTATACAGGAGCCTACAATCCCCCTTATACGTCTGACTTCTTTCTCAATAACCTTGCAGGATGGACTGTAATTGACGGTAATAGCGACGGAAGCATATGGGGAGTGAGCGAAGGAGACGATGAAGCTTCAATCGGATATAATCCTTATACGCAGATGAACGATTGGCTTATAACTCCGGCTCTCCGTCTTGAGAAAGACAAGGTGTATTATCTTTATTTCTCGGCCCACTCTTCCGGTGCAGGATATCCGGAAAGATTTGAGGTGAAATGTGGAAGATCTGCAACTGAAGAAGGAATGTCAACAGTACTTTTGAAACCAACTCAAGTCGACAATGAAATTCCGGTGCATTTCACAGCAATCATCAATCCAAATGAAGATGGTATATGGTATGTAGGATTCCACGGAATCTCATCCAGCAATATGGATCATTTATTCCTCGGTAATGTGACTGTTGAAAGTGGATTATCAAAAGACACACCGGGAGCTTCCACAAATCTGAGAATAACAGATCTCAAGAAAGAAAAACTTACAGTAGAACTTTCGTTTAATGCTCCGGAATATACAATCGCTGGCAATTCCTTAACCACACTAACAAAAGTAGAAGTAAGTCGTAATGGTGAATTAGTAAGAACCTTTGAAAACCCAACTCCAGGGGCGTTCCTTTCATTTGAAGACACGCCCAACAATGGAACGGTAGAATATTCAGTTGTAGGCTATAACGATGAAGGCAAAGGTCTTCCTGCTACGATTTCTGAATTTGTAGGGGTCAACCTTGGCTCAGCCCCCATCAATGTGCTAATAGAACGCACAGAAGCTGTAGGAGAAGTTATGGTGACATGGAATGCTGTCACTACCGACATTGACGGCCGCTCACTGGCTGGTCATGACGTAAAATATATCGTAGCTCAGTATGAGGACGGGAAGTGGAATCAAAAGAGCGAGTCTGTAGCAGAACTTTCATTCACTTACCAAGCAGTAGACCCGGACCTCCAGCAATTCGTGCAGTGTGCAGTATTCTCATTCGTTGACGGACAAGTAGGCAAAGGTAAAGAATCCCAGATGCTCCCCGTGGGCAAGCCTTACGAAGGCATTGACGAATCATTCGCGAATGCAACCCCAAAATATCAATGGGGATCTGAGATAACCGGCAATTTCACTTATGTCGATATCTTCTCAGATGAATTCGGAGTGCCGGCTGCTGATGGCGATAACGGATACCTTGGCATATGCTGTCCGACTTTTGATGACGGAGCCAAAATCTTCAGCGGTTTAATTTCACTTGAAAACATGACTGAACCGACTCTCAAATTCTCTACATGGAATTTCCGCAATTCTGAAGGAGACATTGATGAGAACATAGTCAAGGCTTCAGTGAAGCCTATCGATTCGCCAGTCTACGAAGAGATTTTCTCAAGCGAAGTAGATGACATTTGTGGCGGCCAGGAACACATCTGGGGAGAAGTAACGCTTAGTCTCTCCCAATATGCGGGCCAAGTGGTGCAAATTCAATTGACCGGAATCACCGAAATGTATGTCTACACCCTTTTTGATGCCATTCAGGTAGTAGACGGTATTGGACTTGGAACCGAAGAAATTGAAACTAAGTCTATTACAATATCTTCAGGCAAAGGCTGTATCACAGTGAACGGGACAAACGGAGAGAGACTTTCCATAGTTGGAGCAGACGGCATGCGTCATTTCTACGGGAATTCGAATGGCCGAACTTCTATTCAGGTTCCAACTGGAATGTATATTGTAAAAGTTGATGATGTGACAAGGAAAGTTCTTGTAAAATAAATCCTTCACCTGCCAATTTATTAAGGTCTGCATCTCTTGATGGATGCAGACCTTAATTTTTAATATTTTTTTATTCAGCTTATATTTTTTGATTATCAAAATTTTAGTAACTTTGCATCTCCATAATTCAAATTTCGTTTAGCTATGACAATGAAATGTTTTGACTTTATACCTCACAAATCACTTCTTACGTTATCTTTTATAGCGTCTTGTATGATTATTGAGTCTACTTTCACTTCCTGTAATACAGGGAAAGACGAGCCGAAGATGCCGCTTCCCGACGTACCAACACCGGAAGTGTCCGTGGCGCAAACCCCGAGCCATTATGATGGTCTGGAAGAAGTAACCATTCCTAAGAATTTGACATCGCAAATAAAGGAATATACCGGATTTACCCTCTCATACAATAAGGACAATCGGACACCCAATTATGTGGCGTGGGAACTACTTGGAACGGAAGTAAGCAACGAGGTAAGCCGAACGGATAATTTCTGGCAGGATAATGACATTGATGGATGTACGAAACACAGCGACTATACACGTTCGGGCTATGATAGAGGACATATGTGTCCCGCCGCTGATCAGAAATGGAGCATAGAAGCTATGAACGATTGCTTCGTCATGGCAAACATGTGTCCGCAACTCCACGATTTAAATGCCGGTGCTTGGGAGACGTTGGAAGAAAAGGAGCGTCTGTGGGCAAAACGGGATTCAGCTGTGATGATAGTCGCGGGACCAATCTATACCGATGATGACAACATATATTTCGAATCGTCAAAGGTAAGAGTGCCTGGTGCATTTTTCAAGGTCCTTATCGCTCCCTATCTTGACGAACCACGCGGCATCGCCTTCGTATATCCTCATATGAAATGCCCGGGCAATATGCAAGACTACGCAACTACCATCGACGAGGTGGAGAAGATCACCGGCTTCGATTTCTTCTCTGCCCTTCCTGATGATATTGAGAAGAAGATCGAATCCTCTTATTCTTTTACTGACTGGAATAAATAATTAATAGCACAAATTACCTCTCAAAGGTTGATGCAACATAACAAAATACCCCAGACTTCAGTCTGGGGTAAAATAATCACTCAGTTGCCTCAGTGAGGCGATTTGATTTCAACGAGAAAGAATTTGCTTTAGCTTGAGTATCAAAAATTATCCATTATTACTGGGCGATGGATAGTGCTACAACCGACATTGGAGGAAGAGTCACCTGAAGACCATCTTTAGTGACCTTATAGTCTTTGAAGGAAGCAATCTTCACCTTGTCAGGATTGTCAAAGTCGTTATGGTCAGTGGGTGCAGCTGAAGTCAGGATTTCACCTGTCACTGCGTTCTTACCAAGCTTTGAGAAAGGAATTGTAACCTCTGCTTTCTCCTTGAGATCGATATTGGTAAGGGTAACATTGATTTTACCATCCTTTTGCGATGCAGTTGCGTTTACAGTGGGCACCTTACGACCGTCGCGTACGTCGCGGATAGATGTCTCTACCTCAAGAGGGATAAATGTAGCGTTCTGATGAGGAGCATACATTTTAAAGACATAATACGTCGGGGTCAGCACCATTTTGTCACCTTTAGTGAGCACCATAGACTGAAGTACATTGGCAATCTGGGCTATATTGGCCATCTTAACTCGGTCTGTGTGCCGATTGAATACATTAAGGCTCAATGCTGCTACCATTGCATCACGCATTGTGTTTTGCTGATAAAGATGACCCGGAACAGTACCTGGCTCTTCATCCCACCAAGTACCCCATTCATCTACGAGAAGAGCGACATTTTTCTTTGGGTCGTATTTGCTCATGATAGAATCATGCTTCATGATAACCGGTTCGATTTCAAGACATTTGCCCAGAGTCCAGTAATAATCGTCGTTGTCAAACTGAGTTGCTGAGCCCTTGCTTCCATTCCAACCTTTAACGGTGTAATAGTGAAGAGAAAGACCTTTCATATGATTTTTAGCCTTCTTCATAAGCACGTCAGTCCAATTATAGTCGTAATCGCTGGCACCTGATGCAATCTTATATAGATGATTGCCGTTTACGTCGCGGCAATAGGTCTGATAGCGACGGTATTCAGAAGCGTAGTCTTCAGGTGTGAAGTTACCACCGCATCCCCACGATTCGTTGCCAACGCCAAGGTATTTCAGTTTCCAGGGTTTCTCACGCCCATTGGCCTTACGTTTTTCAGCCATTGGACCGTTTTCAGCAGTGATATACTCAACCCATTTTGCGAGTTCTTCGACTGTGCCGCTACCTACGTTGCCGCTTAGGTAAGGTTCGCACTCGAGAAGTTCGCAGAGGTTGAAAAATTCGTGCGTACCAAATGAGTTATCCTCTACCGTCCCGCCCCAGTTATTGTTGATCATCACAGGACGGTCTTTTTTCGGACCAATACCGTCTACCCAATGATATTCATCGGCGAAGCATCCCCCTGGCCAGCGCATAACAGGCACTTTCAGTTCCTTAAGAGCTTGAAGCACGTCATTGCGATAGCCATTGGTGTTGGGTATTGGAGAGTCCTCTCCTACCCAGAGGCCACCATAGATACAGGTGCCAAGGTGCTCGGCAAACTGTCCGTAGATTTCTGCGGGGATTGTAATATCAGGATTTACATTATCAAGGTTAAGCTTGACGGTTGCCTTCTGGTCGGCGAATGCCGGAAGAGCGGAAAGTGCAAGAGCCGCAAGAGCGGTAACGGAAACAAATGGTTTCATTTAGCGTATTGTTAGATTATTGATAGAATGTTATAGTTTTATTAAGAAATTGTTTAACCGACTTCATTCGGAAATAAGTCGAAACAGTGTCAACGTATTTATCCAGCGAATATAAAAACTATGTCAGCTCCCTGTTTGATAACTTTTTTAATTTCAGCTGGACCGTTACGTGTTAACAAAGTTAATAAAAAATTTGTTAACATGAGAATATTTCCCTAAATTTGCTGAAGAAATATCAAAATATGGAGTTTGAATGGGACATATGCAGATACTTTCCTGAAGACAAAGGGCTTTGGGATAATTTTGTCGCTGAATCGCGACAGGGCACTATGCTACATATGAGAGATTATATGGACTATCATTCCGACAGGTTTTGCGACTGTTCCCTTATAGCATCCAGGAATGGAAAACTATATGCCTTGCTACCAGCAAATATACGCACTGACGGAACACTTTGTACTCACGGAGGCTTGACTTATGGAGGATGGTTGACACCCTGCTCCCATTTCGATGGCACCGATATGCTCAAGCTTTTTGAAGCATGGACTGAATGGTGTCGGGAAAATAAAATCAACCAAATCATATATAAAGCAGTGCCTCATATATATCATCGGATTCCTGCAGAGGAGGATATTTATGCATTATTCCGTTTTGGTGCGACTATTGAGACTACAAATCTTTCTACAGTCATTGACATGAGGGAGATACCCCATTTCAACACGCAGCAAAAGCGCCACTTGAAAAAAGCCTCGACACTCAATCCCTGGATAAAGGAGACATCTAATGCTTCTGAATTCATGCCAATCATCAAAGAATGTCTTCGCCACCGCCATAATGCAACTCCAGTACATTCTATCGATGAACTTCAGATTCTCAAAGACCGATTTCCGAAAGGCATACGTCTATTTTTAGCCGGAACGGGCTTGCAACCCGATGCTGCAGTATGTATATACGATAGTAAGTCTGTAGCTCATTGCCAATACATTGCCACCTCCGAGCAAGGAAGACAAAATGGGACTCTAACCTATTTGATGTATCATTTGATACATGAAGTATTCCCCCACCACCGCTACTTCGACTTCGGCACCAGCAATGAAGACGCAGGCCACATTCTCAATTCCGGCCTTCTCCACCAAAAGACCGGCCTCGGTGGACGCGGAGTCGCCTACCAAATTTTCCGACTCAAATTATAAATAGATGCAACCTCAAAAGGTTACATTAGCCAAATGCAACCAAAAAAGGTTGCATTAATCCGAATATTTTATTATTTTTGCATCCAATTGAATAATTTTTACCCTATCATCATATGTTACGCAAAATAATACTGACAGTTACCCTCGCTGCTTGCTTGCATTCGGTGGCCGAGGAAAAGGGAGCGATCACTGCGGAGATGCTCAATGGCTTCAAGGCAGGATACGAGAACAATGCTGCCAATAAGGCGCGCCACAATGCGCTGAATGCTGTAGGAATTGAGAAACTCGCTTTCAATGAGAAGGTACGTAATAACTTTGACGACCATTTCTCCCACAAAGTGGAAACCAAAGGAATCACAGACCAGAAATCTTCCGGTCGCTGCTGGCTTTTTACGGGACTGAACGTGCTTCGTGCGCAAGCTATTGCCAAACACAACCTGCCAAAACTAACTTTCTCGCAAAACTACAACTTCTTCTTTGACCAGCTTGAGAAGGCAAATCTCTTTCTTCAGGGAGTGATCGACACATCTGATCGCCCGATGGAAGATCGTCAAGTGGAATGGCTTTTCCAAAATCCTATCTCTGACGGAGGGACATTCTGTGGCGTAGCAGACATCGTCACCAAATATGGAGTAGTTCCAACTGAAGTAATGGCAGAAACAGAAGTCGCCAACGGCACTGCTGCCTTCCGCCGCCATCTCGCCACACGACTGCGTGAAGACGGACTACGTCTGCGCCAAGCAAAGGCAAAAGGAGCAGATGAGAAAACTCTTCAAGAAATGAAGACTAAGCAACTCGGAGAGGTCTACAAGATGCTTGCCCTTGCCCTGGGCGAACCACCAACAGAGTTCACATGGACAAAACGAGACAGCAAAGGAAATGCCATAGAGACTAAAACTTATACCCCTCAGTCATTCTATAAGGAACTGCTCGGCAACAACCTTAAAAATGACTATATCATGCTCATGAACGACCCTTCGCGTGAATACTGGAAAGTATACAGAATCGACTATGACCGCCACAGCTACGACGGCCAAGACTGGACTTATTTGAATGTGCCTATGGCCGATCTTAAAGATGCTGCTATCAAGTCGATCAAAGACAGCACTGCAATGTACTTTTCATGTGATGTGGGTAAATTTATCGACCGAGAGCGTGGTACACTCGACCTTGATAACTTCGATTATGAGTCGCTTTTCGATACTAAGTTCGGTATGGACAAGGCAGAACGTATCTCTACATGGGCAAGCGCATCTTCTCATGCAATGACACTTTCCGGAGTAGACCTTGATGCTAAAGGGAAACCCCAAAAATGGCTTATCGAAAACAGCTGGGGCAAGTCAGGCCATGACGGCTATCTTATAGCTACCGACGACTGGATGGACGAATATCTTTTCCGTCTGGTTGTAGACAAGAAATACGTAAGTCCCAAAATACTGAAAGCCATGAAGCAAGATCCTATTACGCTTCCTTCTTGGGATCACCTTTTTTCTAATGACGAATGATCAATTAAAATGCTGAATCACAAGGCGCACAAACATGCGTAAGAATAAATGATTCACTTTTACATATGAAGTCGATTTAGCATGGTGACTTCTGCATCACAACATCTTTCCGATAATTGAAAACGCCCCGCGCATCCCGATCCTAGTCCAATGATAGGCAAAACGGATGAGCGGGCGTTTTGCTTTCGGTATCTCCCTTAAGGTCTGATCGTAGAGAGACTTTGCAAGCTCAGCATGCCCCTCTTTGGCATAGTGTGCAGCCAATATCGCACGTCTATATGTGATGATATTGCGCAATCTTCCTACATCCGGACGACGGCTCTCTTCCAATAATCTTTCAATTCCATCAAGAGTATCTTCCCACATGCCTGCCTTGCTCGAAAAATCAGTGCCTGTAATGCTCACTTCCTGAGGGTAGACATCTGCCAGAGAGCTGACAATGGGGATAACCTTCGGATTTTTTAGCAATAGGCGAGTCCCTGTCTCAAAATCATCCCAGACAGGGTATTCACCTTTCCATCCCCCACAATTACGTAACCAAGCCGTCTTCACAGCGTGTCCTTGAGTGCGGAGTATAGCATGCACTATATGACGTTCGAGCAGATTGCCTTTTATGGAATGAGTATCCACAGTGGCACCGGGATGATGTATCGACACCGGCCATGCCACTATCTCGGCGTCAGGACAAAGTCGCCATGCAGCCATGACTGTAGCAATACATTCCGAACGCATAGCATCATCAGAATCAAAAAACATAACTTTCTCCGTATCGACGCAGTCCAATCCTGCCTGACGGGCATAGGCTGCCCCTTGACGCTGCTCTCTCAGCAAGCGCAGGGAGAATCCTTCCGACATGTGGGCTTTCGCCCAGTCTTCTACAGCGGTCGGAGTAGAGTCGGAGGATGCATTGTCAACCACTATTACGCTGAGCGGACGATAGGTCTGGGCATATAAACTGTCGAGACATCGTAGGATAAGGTGTTCCCGATTGTAGACCGGAATCACCACTGTCATGCATTCGCTGTAAAAATCGGATTTCTTCATCATTTTGTTAACGCCATATTTTACATAAAAATTGAATAATATTTGCAAAAAATGAGAGGATTTGTTAAATTTGCATTATGAAGAAGATATCTCTGCTAATACCAGTCTTTAACGAGGAGGCATCTCTGGATGCACTCCAATATGCCCTATCCCCGCTTCTCGACAACTCTCATCCAGGGCTAAAAGAAGATAAATACGAGTGGGAAGTCATCTTCATTGATGATGGAAGCAGTGATCGGTCGCTCCTCAAACTTAAAAATATGAATTCAAGCGATCCAAGATTCCGATATGTAAGCCTTTCAAGGAATTTTGGAAAAGAAAATGCGTTGCTTGCCGGTTTCGACCGTATGACAGGGGATGCAATGGTCATTATGGATGCAGATTTGCAACACCCTATCGACACCATACCCGAAATGATCAGCAAATGGAATGAGGGGTATGAGGATGTCTATGGACGCCGCTTATCGCGTGGGAAGGAGTCGTTTGCCAGAAAATTGCTGACTAAATCATTCTACGGGTTGCTAAATAAAAGCACGAATGTGGACGTCTTGCCAAATGTCGGAGACTTCCGGCTGCTTGACCGAAAGGTTGTCAATTCAATTCGAAGCCTACGGGAGTCTCAGCGATATACGAAGGGCCTATATTGCTGGGTAGGTTTCAAAAAAACCGGTGTTGACTTCCAGACAGCTGACCGTGCAGCCGGAGAAACTCATATGTCGGCAGGACGATTGATCAACCTTGCTCTTGAGGGAATCACAAGCTATACCACTGCCCCACTGCGTATAGCAACAATACTTGGCTTTCTCGTATCCTTACTCGCCATCTGCTACATGGTCTACATAGTAGGTAAAACAATTATTTACGGCGAGCCTATCCAAGGATTCCCTACCATAATATGTACGATTCTCTTTCTCGGAGGATGCCAGCTTATGGCTCTTGGCATCATCGGTGAATATATCGGAAAGATATACACAGAATCAAAACAGCGTCCACCATACATAGTAGCTGAAGAGAGCAGCATTTCTTCATCCGAACACACTATGGACATCAAAGACATAAAGCCATGAAGATACTTATGCTTGGCGACTACTCAAATCTCCACGCCTGTCTCACCAAGGAACTAAGAAAACGTGGACACGAGATAACATTAGTCTCCGACAGAGGGGGACACATGAAGACGGAAGCAGATATTGAACTTAGTCGCCATCCGGGAATATTGGGAAGCTTGGGGTATCTCTATAGAATATTGGCATTACTTCCATCTTGGAGCGGATATGATGTGGTGCAGTTAATAAACCCAGGGTTCTTTCGTCTAAAACCAGGCAAACTACAAATGGTCTATGATATCCTTCGACGTAATAATCGTTCTGTTTTCCTGACCCTCTGCGGTGATGACCATTTCTTCGTGAAGGATTGCGTAGACACAGATCTTTTCCGATTTTCAGAGTTCCGCATTGGAAGGGAAAAGACTCCGCTTATCAAGTGCGATCCGGGGCGCGAATCGGGTTGGCTCATCCCCGGTCATGCATCATATACCAAGCATCTATATGACACCATTGACGGGGCAATGTCGATATTACCGGAATACGATATGTCGGCGAGACTTCATATGGATCCTGATAAACTTATATTCACAAATCTTCCTATAGAAATTGAGAATCTGGAGTTTACGGAAATAAGTACGGATGGACCTACAAAAATACTCATTGGGATGCGTGGCAATATGGAGATCCAAAAAGGTACTGCCAGAATGCTCGACATCTGCCGTTCACTTGAAAAAGAAATGCCAGGACAACTGGAAGTAACAGTGGCCAAGGACCTTTCGCTTGCTGACTATCTTGAGCAGCTCAGAAAAAGCCACATAGTCATTGATCAACTCTACTCCTATTCACCCGCTACCAACGCACTTCAGACAATGGCTCTTGGGCGTATCACTGCATCAGGTGCCCAACCGGAGTATTATGAATATATTAAAGAAGATGATGGTCCGATCTTCTGCCTGTCGCCACTTGAAGATGAAGAAACCATCAAGGAGAGGCTTCGCCATTTAGTGACCGACAAACATAGACTTAAAGTGATGTCTCAAGAAGGACGAAAGCTTACAGAGCGCCATAATGATGTGCGCAACATCGCTCCTCTCTTCGAAGCTCACTGGAATAAACATATCAAGAAAAACGCAGCCCATGGCACAGACTGAGGACGACGTTCCAGCATTACATAGACAGCCTATACTCCAAGTGATGATATGCACCTATGGACAAGAAGGACTCCAAAGGGTAGCTGCTGCCTCACATCCGAAGGTAGAGGGGGTGGAATATCTTGTAAGCATACAGGAAGATCCCAATACGGACGAGTATCGCGTACCAAAGGAACTTGACCGTGAAGACTTCAGACTGTACGTCACTCTTACCAAAGGATTGGCCGTCAACCGCAATGTGGCACTTTCTAAAGCCTCGGCCCCACTTCTTCTGATCAGCGACGATGATGCAGACTATTCAGAGGAAGGACTGCGTAACGTCATCCACTCCTTTTCAGAACATCCGGATGCCGACATCATTGCCTTCCGATATGACTCTGCAACACACATTAAGTGCTATCCCACGGGATCATTTAATCTCTCATGTCCACCTAAGGGATATTTCGTATCGTCAATCGAGATAGCTTTCCGACGAAAATCTGTACAGGGGAAGTTATGGTTCAATGAGAATTTCGGTATCGGTGCCATTTTCCCATCAGGAGAAGAAGACGTATTCCTACGAGATTGTCTTGAACTGGGACTCAATGGAATATTTATCCCATTGACAATAACCAGACATGACGGCACTACAACATCTGAGCGCAACCTAATGCTTGCGTCTCGTCCGCAGACAAAAGGAGCAGTGTTCCTTAGGCTCCATCCTCGAGAATGGCCAATGAGAATGGCTGCACATGCCCTGCGTGAGATACCGCTCTGGCGGAAAGGACTCGTGCCATCTCCCATCTCTTACTGCATCAACTGGCTAAAGGGAGTGAGGATGGCAAAAAAGCTTAAAGTATTCCCTACACCTGATTATTCACTCCATTATCCTTGCCATGACTGAAGACGCAAAAAAAGAAGAAAACAGTTTTAGGAGCATACTGAAAGGCACCTCACTTTTTGGAGGAGTACAAGTATTCAATATTCTTATATCTGCCGTCAGACTAAAGTTTGTTGCTGTAATTTTAGGTCCTGCCGGTATGGGCATTGCAGGACTTTTCAATACGGCCTCGCTCACCCTCCAGCAGTTCTCATCGCTTGGGCTCAACCTATCTCTCGTCAAGGAAATAGGACACTCAAAAGAAAATGAGAGTCGGCTTAGCGACGTATTGGCAGCCGCGCGTCCGCTGATATTTTTATCTGCAATGCTCGGAGCTCTCATCTGTTTACTCTTTCCACACCTACTTTCCCACTTTACCTTTGGGACGACTGCGTATTATGGGTCTTTCATGCTGCTCTCAGCCGCTGTATTCTTTTCCATTGCCGGGAGTGCATTAATGTCGATACTTCAAGGACTGCATGCAGTAAAGCCTCTATCAAAAGCAAGTTTACTTGGTTCATCTGTCGGACTCATCGTAGGCGTGCCACTCTATTGGCTACTGGGGACCAATGGCATAGTGCCTGCCATGGTGATTCTCGCACTCTCAACATGTACATGGTATTTCCTGTCTCTTCGACGCACTCTGCTTGTGACTCCTTCTGCATGGAAGAGGGAAGTGCATTATCCGGTCTTAAAGAGTATGCTTATAATGGGAATGATTCTAATGAGCAACGACCTTTTCCGCAATCTTGTCAATTATGTAATCAATGTCTACATACGTACGAGTGGAAGCATGGATGAAGTTGGTTTTTTTCAATCATGCAATACAATGACATCACAATATTCTGCTATTGTGTTCACGGCCATGGCAATGGATTATCTTCCACGATTGTCCGCGACGTCTGACGATAACACAAAGATGTGCGCTGTTGTCAACCGCCAGATAGAGGTTGTAGGTCTCATAATATCTCCAATAGTGTGCATGGTTATTTTGCTTGCTCCATGGGTAATCGAGATACTTCAGACTAAAAGTTTTCTGGTAGCAGTACCATTGCTACGATTACTGGCAGCGGCAGTTACAATACGAGCATTGATGTATCCTTTGGGATACATAGTCTTTGCCAAAGACAATAGGCGACTCTTCTTCTGGATGGAATCAATAGGAGCCAATATCCTCACTTTGTGTCTGACATGCGGAGGATATCATTTATTGGGGCTTAAAGGGCTTGGATATGCAGCAATTGCAGATTGCGCCATATGTATGTCAGTGTATATTGCAGTCAATCGTAAGCTCTACAGATATCGTCTATCCCGTGAAGCTATGTTAATAACAATATACGCTGTCATCTCGACGAGCGCGATGACAGCGTTATGCTTATGTATGTCTGGGGTATGGATGCTGATAGCAGCATCAATCATTCTTATATCGGTTTTGCTTATTTCCTTCAAAGAATTAATCAAGAAATTCAAGGCCAATTAGCGCTTCCTTCGACGCACAGACTTTTCTGCACCTGAGTTCGCATTATTGGAAGAGGATTTCGGCTGAGAGACCTTTGGAGTGCTCGGTTTCTTCTTTGAAGCAGAGGAAGCAGAAGATTTCTTTCTGCCGGCACGTTTCGAAGTGCGAGTCTTAGCAGCAGGTTTCTCTTCATCAGCTGTCACTACGGTACGCTCCGGAATAGAATCGCCATTTGCGGCTGCAAGCTCTTTTGCGGCAGCTGCCTCTTCTTCTGCCTCACGCATAGCCAGATATTCTTCGCGCGTCGGCACCCAAAGATTTTTTCCAAATTCACGCAAACGCGTGTCTATACTGTCTTGCGCTCGCTTCATGTCGTCTTCATCAGGAAACATCTGCGCCATAGAGAGATTCCGAAGATTTTTAGTCTTATATATTTCACCTTTATACATACCGAGGTTGAAATAATCATCAAGGCTATATTGAGGTAAGTTATTGTCATCGGTCAGGAAGACGTATTGCTGAGCCAAATATGGCCGCAATTGGTCAAATTTAACCCAAAACATTGGGTAATTTGCGTCACCTCCAAAATCACCGCCACGAGTCAAGACGGGACATATAGCCTCTACAAAAGTCTTCATGCGGTTGGTACGCCTATCAAACTCCCACTTTTCTATTATGTAGTATTTAAGCACCTGTCCAGTAGGGACATCAGCTTCCTCAATAGTATAGACAGCACGGTCACCGTCGCCTTGCTTCTGATAATAGATGTCAAAGCGATCAAGCATTTCGCCTACCTTCACCTTATATTGATCGGTAAAGACCTCACGTCCGTCGAGATATTCATACGCAGGTATCTTGCCATCTACCACAAGACCAAGGATAATACGGAAAAGGTTTTGCTGGCCATCCACCACATCTTCAGGGAAATAGAGTGGTGTATTCTCAGCTACGTTCTTCAAGTCAAGCTGACGATAAATCTCACGCATGTATGCAAGATCGGCATCATGGGTCTTAGTGCCGTCGAAGAATCCCTGCATCCTGTCGGTGATCTTCGGTCCGGAGGTCTCTTCCTGCTTCTGACCGCGTTTTGAAGCGCCGCTACGGCGCACAACGCCGGTGTTGTCCTGCGCCGTCAAGGAGAGGACAGTAGCCGCAAGGGCGGCTATAGGGAATATCTTCTTCAATACTTTCATATTCTTTGTATATATGGCGGCTAATAGCCACCGATCTTTTAATTAAGCACTACCTGCATCGGCGATATGGTTCGGGTTATTCCGTCGGGTCCTTTCGCCTTTACATCTGATATAAAGAACTGCTGGCCATTTTTCAGACGTCGAAACTGTTCCTTTTGTCTTGACGAGAATTTCGCACCGTCGCTCACTTCCGGGATAGCATTACCCATAGAGTCAAAGAAGACAGTGGAGAAAGAAACCACCTGGTAAGCCACGTCAAGAATGCCGTCATCAACAGAGGCAGAGAGTCCATCGCAGGCCATGAGAGCCGCCTTGCTGATACGCTTAGGACCACCCTTATAAACCGACGGATTGCCTTGAGCATCCTTCACTGTAATGTAAGCAGTCGGATCAGGGAGCTGGCGGATACGGAATGTCATACTTCCAACGTTCTGACTGTGACCATCAACGGATGCGGAAACATTTATCACTGCGTTCTCTCCAACTTTTGTTGGGCGCGCGATCCAATGATCGCCACTTCTGGTCAAAGCACCATTGGTCATAGTGGCTGTCAGTGCAGTCATTGGCACTCCCGGCACTGATATACTGATGGGATTGTCGATTCCTGCATAGAGCACATTCATCATAGTAGGTGAAATAGTAGCCATCGGTTCGATGACGTTGTATTGAGACTTGAACTCATGCTTTTCAAGCGTTCCGTCTCCTTTCTTCACTTCAAGATACCCGGAATACTCATGAGCACCCGTCTGACCAGCTATGAACTCATAGAGCCCGTCAGGATTTCCAAGCTTCTGCCCATTGATGAATATCTCAGGACGCATGGTAGTGTCGATGGCCGCAAGTACTATCTTTGCAGAGTATTTTCCACCACGCATCACCATATTGGAATTAGGGAGAACATAAGCATTAAGCTCATTGACACGGACATCACCAATATCCACGTTTGTAATGAGATTTGAAAGAGCTTCGCTTTCTGCCTGGCTGACATCGTTCTGCAGTTTGGTCAACATAGTGACTGCAGCAATTGCGGGCATATTATCGAATAGCTTTTCCTCCCATTTCACTTCTCCTACCGTACCCTTCACGTCAGAAGCCTTAGTAGACAGCATCTCGTTGATGACACGGCGTTTGACCGTATCCTGTACCAATGTAGTCACATAAGACCGATATTCTTCGATGGCCTCCCGCAGCTTCTCACCCCGTTTAGAAGCGGGATTGAGCAATACGGCTGAGGCAGCCTCAAGGTCATCAAGATTGGTAAGGTTTGTATAATCACCCTCTTTTCCATCGGCTTTCTTTGCAATGTCGGTCTTTATCTCCTCAATCAGGGAATATATTTTTCCGGTATGTTCATGAAGAGTATTACCCTTCTCATACCATGGTCCGGCCTTGGTGGGATTCTTATCATAGAGTTCCGCCAGATAGTCGAACTGTATTTTATTTTTCGTAGAAAGATTATCGTTTGTGCGGTGGAGCGAGTCCTGCACTTGGGTGAAGCCGTTCAGCACATCGCTCGATACATTGAGCGCGAGCATGGCGGTGAGGACGATATACATAAGATTGATCATCCTCTGCCTTGGCGACATTCTTGCTACGTTGTTTCCTCCTCCTGCCATTGTTTTTTTCTTCAGTCTTGAATCTACAGTCTTCTGTTTGAGTCTTGAGATTTAGTTTTTTTCCTCAAAAGGATTCTGTCGCTGCGCCGCAGCTGCCCCTGCCATTGGATTTGCCATGTTCATTGTCATGGCGGTGATCATATTCTCGTAAATCTTGTTGAGCTGACGCATATAGCGACTCATACGTTCAGTCTCTTCGCAATATCGGCTTGACTCGTTGGCCGATTTCTCATACATGTCGCGTATATCTTTAAGACCACGGTTGACCCGATCGATGCTCTCAAGCTGAGAGCTGATACTCTTAAGCTGAATTTCATAAATTGTATTCAAGCCGCCTATATTGCGGTTGAGATCTTCAAGACGCTCTACATATCCATTTGACGAAGCTGAGACTGACTCCGAGTTGTCAGTTATGGCCTTATATGAATTCAGCAACACTTCACTCACTTTGTTGAGTGCATCAGTAGTCTCACGAAGCTGTGCAATTTGCTCAGTGACGCCTTTCATCTGCTCTGCCATATCTTTCATTGACTCCACGAGATTTTCAGTGTCTTCTTCATTTATATCGACATTTGGAGCTGAGACTCCGCCCCCTCCCGCGATAATTACTGCACTACCCTGGCCGGATTGATCCGACATTACAGTCTGTCCTGTCGTCGAAGACTGGCTTGCCAAAGCAGCCTGACCTGATTGACCGGATATGGAACCTCCAGCCAACACTACTCCACCGGATACACCACCGCCACCTCCATGTCCACTCAATTCAGGACGGTCTTCCGGATTGTGGCTGTCAAGCACCGGGAATACATCTTCCCAATGATAGTCTTTGGGCGGACGGTCGAAAGCCGTCAGCAGGAACATGGCGATTTCCGTTCCCATACCTATACAGAGAAGTGTGCTGCCTCCTGGCAGGTGAAGAATCTTGAAGAGTGCACCCCAGATCACGACTGCGGCGCCTATGGAGTAAGCGAAATTGAAGAAACGCTGTCCTTTCTCGCCGTGAAGGAAGCGCTCTATGAAGTTAGCGTATTTACGGATTTTGACCA
>CAYSMP010000022.1:0-34968 GCA_964432215.1 uncultured Sangeribacter sp. | reverse complement strand
GCGAGCCTGTATGTTGAATTTAATGATCTTTGCCATTTTTGTCTTATGTGTTTTTACGTTTAGATATAATTAAGTTTCTAAAGTTTAGCATAATTATGCATTATGAATTATGCATTATGCATTAATCACAGCGAGAATGTCGCTTTGACGCATGATAAGATATTTCTCGCCTTCGAATTCGATTTCAGTGCCAGCATATTTGCCATAGAGCACTTCGTCGCCTACATTGAGGAGCATTTCCTCGTCTTTAGTTCCGTTGCCAGCAGCAAGCACTTTGCCACGGAGGGGTTTTTCTTTAGCGGAGTCAGGGATGATGATGCCTGACATTGTCACTTCTTCTGCGGCAGTCGGCTGCACGAGCACGCGGTCGCCAAGTGGTTTGATGTTCATTTCTGTTATTAGTTTTATCGGGTTATACTTTTAAATTTTAATAATGATTGGACCGGTATCAAAAACCTTCCGATGAAAGATTATCAAATACCGTGCCAATTTCAATAATATAACATAGAAAAACTTATCATTGTTTTTACGGCTGGTGTAAGAAATGTTAATCGAGAGTGAAATGGTCGAGGGGGAATGATTGTCGGATCTGAGGCCATATTACGAAAACACGATTATCGGATAGCTGACGTAACACCATCACTGTCTCGTTGGGCGTAAGCGTGCGAAGAAAAGGGGCTGAGTCTATGTCGATGGAATGGCGGCTTCCGTCTTTGAGCACTATTGTCAATTCTCTCCGAGATATGATTACGTCGGTCGGTTGCATAGCGAAGTCTATGTCAAATCCTTCGCTTAGCGACATTTCGCGTATAAGTGCATCGTCGGTGAGTGAGCGGTCCAGTTCACGCAAAGATTGAGAATTGGCAGGGGAGAGGTGTGTCCACTTGTTTCCTGTCTTCATAGGGTCGTCTGAGTGATCTACCCAAGCAAAATATAGCATTTCGTCGTCCAGGCAATACTGTCCCATTTGAGAGTTGGAAGTGCTCTTTATAAATATAGAAAGGATATCCTCGCCTACCAGGAATAAAGAGGCAATCCCTTTCGGCGAGCCGGTGTTTGGATCGATATTGAACAGTTCATAATGCCCCGTTGCCGGTTCCCTGCCCGGCCGGAGCCATAGTAGAAGGATATTGTCAGAATCGCTGCCTTTCCAATAAGAGCGGTTTGAAATGCCCGGAAGGAGTTTGTAGTTGCAATCATTCTGTGTTGTGGCAAGCGGGGATGCAAAAGCTTGCAACATAGAAGAAATTGTTTCCACGAGCGACCATAAAGTTTGTGATTCAGCATTTAGGATGTCCGAAATAGAATATGTATATGCCATAGCAATTCCAAGACCGTTGCTTGGAAATATGCTGACAAAGCGTTCTCCGAGTGGTTCTATCACAGCAGCGCACCGCTCTTTATGTGTCTTGTTCTTTTTATAGAATTTGATGTTGCAGGAAGTGATATAGAAATAAGCCAACATGTTGAAGAAGGCTCGCGGATAGGTTCGTTCGAATGTCAAAATATTTTGGAGAGTGTTATTGCGGAAATCAGGTGAAAAATGAGTATAATTATGGCTGACGAAAGCCAGTATTACTTGATATTGCCATTCCTTACGTTCGAGATTCATCTCCGGTTTTATGAACTTTGTGAAGTCGGATGTATTTTGTATGGCAGCCTCCATACGCAACAGAGAATCGACACTGACATTGAGTCGCTCATCAAGGAGTGACAGAAGGTTTTGAATTGCAGCTTCTCCGGTGTTCCCCTCCATTATGCGATAAAAGAGGCTACGGGTAGTACCGAGTTTGGTGGCAAGCGCACTCCAAGACGGTGCAAGCAGTTGGGTGGGAAGGATTGCCTGCAAGGCTGAGAGTATGTTGGTGAAGTTTTCCATTTTTTGCACCTATTTTTTTAACAGATTAGCACAAAGATAGTGATAAATTTTGAAATTTGCGCTACATGTATGGTTTAATTATAAAAAATTTCTGTGGATATCTGCAAGTTCGAAAGAGTCGGCTGGGTAAAAAAACAGTTTTGAGAATATTCTTACACTATGAGCTGGCAAACGATAACTTTGGATTGGGAGTGGCTTTTGTTGGAAGTGCTGGCTAAGAATTGTAGCATAATCGTTCGGTTTTGGTACAAAATTAGGATTTGCTCGCGAAAAGTGTGTCTGATTTGCATAGGTGAATGAGAATTTTTGATTAAATTTACGGGTGTATATTCAGCGTGCAAGGATTATGCAAATCAGTCGCGCCATGAATTGGATATATCAGATTTTAGATAATAAACATATAATATGAAGAATGTTTAAGATAATACTTTACATTTTGCTGTCGATTCTTATTAATTGCATGGTGATTGGAGAACCCACTTGGCAGTTGCTGACCTCAAAGTTGTGGATATTCATTTCTGCCATAGTTGTGGTTTTTGTCATTGGCCTGAAGATCTATGAGGTTGAACATCGACCGATCAAGACATTTGGAGCTGCCCTCATGATCCTCAGTGTTGTAGGGTTCGTGGGCTTCTGTTTTGTGCCGCCGTTCAGACACTATGTATGTTGGTATCTCGGTATTGATAATGTAAGGGCACTTTTCGAGTTTTACGACCATCTCTCCGGAATGCAGATAACAGTGATAGGCATATGCGAAACCGTATTGGCAATGTTTCTATTGCAAAAGAATGAGGATAAAGCAAAAGATGGGGAGTAGCACCACGTGGGGAGCACTTGGGTGGTGTTGAAGCAGAATAATAGTTAACTTAAAATAACCACAGATTATGAAGTATAAATTAGATAAAGCAACAGTTTCCGGATACGCGCAGGTCTATAGTCCTGCGAAGTTGCTTGAGAAACTGAGTAAAGTTGCTAAGAAAGCCGGGGTTAAGGTAGTATATGCCGTATTGCTTCTCTACCATGCTCTCCTTGATGGAGATGTGCCTCTGAAAGACAAGGCAATAGTAGTCGGAGCATTGGGCTACTTCATCCTTCCTTTCGATTTCATCCCGGACATGCTGGGGCCAATGGGCTATACCGACGATATGGGAGCACTCGTACTTGCACTGAAGACCATCTGGACCAGCATCACACCCAAAGTGAAAGCTCAGGCAGTGTCAAAGCTCAGGGAATGGTTTGACCAGATCGATCCTTCTGACTTGAATCTATTCTAAGCGCATACTGCTTGCCAAGTAGTCATGAAGTCGACCGACAAACTTCCATTCAATCCTTTCAAGATAGGAAACAATGTCAGAAATGTCAAAGATCTTGACCAATTCATCCGGAATGAAGTTTACCGTCTTTGCGAACCATCGAATTTAGGAATAAATCCAGTTGAAATCCGCCTCACCAAGCCGGAAATCAAATTGAAAAAATAGTAAATGCCCTCAATATATTTTGCCATTTGGAAAAATATGTTTCACTTTGCGGAGTCAGTGGAGGAGACATACCGCTGATGCAAGAAAAGCGTAGCTTTCTTTCGAGGTCCGGAGAAATCGCCAAAAATATCCAACAAGACCCTTCGGAGAAGGATATACGCTCTTCTGTTAGTCTTGTGCAGATGCTGAAAGCGTGTGCTTCCATCGTCATATAGACTCAGCAGAGAGGGCATTTATTCTTACTTTTCAAGGGTCAAAGGCGTTTGGCGATGCCTTCCGGACATGAGAAGAGTCGAGGAGGTCCTCTCTTTTCTTGTATCTGATTGAAGGTGTCAGGGATCAGGTGTCAGGTTGCCGGGAGTATCTCTGATAACTGATAACAGACAACTTATAACTTATAATGAGTAACTAAAAATAAAATGAAAAATATGTAGAATAAAATGCCATAGGTATTGGTTATGTAAGAAATTTTGCGTAACTTTGCCAAAGATCCAACCGGAAGAGAAATGCCGGAGGAAAGAGAAAAGCGTTCAGCTTTCTTTCTCAGTTTGAAAAATCGCCAAATCTTTTTAGACATGAGGAAAAGAGAGTAAAGACGCTCTTCTGTCTTGCATGCGTGCAACGACGGCAGCGATTGCCGTATACGCCATACAAGTCAGTGGGGCATTTTATTCTACCTTTTCAGTCATGTCGGGCGTTTGGCGATGCCTTATTAATATAGAATTTACCCAAATTTCAGACAGGGAACTTCGCTTGACATGGATTCAGCAGAATATCATAAAGGATATACGTCTTGGTATAAATCTCAAGATTGTGGAGGTGAAGCTAGACCGGGTCATCCTTGCCTCTGACAGAGGCTTGGCTAAGATGATAATATCTCCGGCATTGTCATATTTGGGAAATAGGATACCTGAAATAAAAGAAGGAATCTTCAAAGAAGATGGGAATAGGATTCGGGTTGAGCTTGGCAATATTGAGAAGATGAAACCACTGCTTGAGAAGATAGAGTTGAAGGATATTCTTATTGAAAAAGATGGAATCAAACTGATGGCAGGTTTCAGAATCCCAAAAATCAAGAAATAGAAAGAGAGGTCGGACTTGTCCGACCTCTCTGATTTTTAGAAAGAAAAAAGGATTTTGATGAACTATATAAGGATTTTTGTGTTATTTTTTCATAAGTTAACGATTCCAACTATAATATTATGAAAAAGACACTATTCATTAGTTTAGGGGCAGTAGTATTGGCAGCAAGCGTGTCATCCTGCGGATTCAAGAAAGAAAAAGTGACAGCGGCTCCACCAGTAAAGGTGACGGTAGAAGCCGTAGGCAATGGCGAGACGGGATCATCGAGGATATATTCCGGCACAATAGAGTCGGGGAATGAAGCCGACATGAGTTTCCCTGTCGGAGGAACAATCAAGAAAATTTATGTTAATGTAGGTCAGAAGGTGTCAAAGGGCCAAATTCTTGCCGAAATTGATGCCTCCGACCTTATACATGCCAATAATATAGCACAAGCTACACTCTCAGAGGCACAGGATGCCTACAACAGAATGAAAAAGCTTCATGATGCCAATGCGCTTCCCGATATCCAATGGGTAGACGTGCAGTCTAAACTAAAACAAGCTCAAAATGCAGCAGCTATTTCAGCAAAAGGAGTGAAAGATGCAAAGATTTACTCTCCGATCGACGGTGTAGTAGCAGAAAAACTTGCTGAGGACGGTCAGACAGCTGCACCGGCAATCCCTGTTGTGAAAATTGTGGGAGTGGGGGATGTCAAAGTCAGTATCTCAGTACCTGAAAAAGAAGTAGGCCATCTTAAAGCAGGAAGAAAAGCCATCGTTACTTCGGAGGCGGTAAACGGCAAACAATATGAAGGAGTGTTGACTGAGCAAGGAGTTGTAGCGAATCCATTGTCGCATACATTCGATGTCAAGTTTACTCTTCCAAATTCAGCTGGCGAATTGCTTCCGGGAATGCTTTGTGATGTGAAGATAGAGGCTGACGCCAAAGATGAATTGCAGAAAGATGAAAGCATTATAGTGCCTGTTCAGTCGGTTCTTTTGAGTTCTGATAATAGGAATTTCGTATGGCTTGCGAAAAATAAGAAAGCAGAACAGCGGTTTGTGACTGTGGGCGAGATGTTACCTTCAGGAATAGAGATAAAATCAGGACTTAGCCGAGGTGACACCATCATCACGCAAGGAATGCAGAAAATAAGCAGTGAAACCCCTCTTAACTATTGATCATGAATACTACACAGCCTACAGACCAACAGCCTAAAGGACAGGATTTCAAACCTGTTCCATTGGTGGCTATCGGTATGAAATATCGCAGGATCGTTTTGCTTTTGGCAACGGTCTTGATTGCATACGGAGTGTATGCGCTATATGAGATAGATAAGAACGAGTTTCCCAATTTTACTATTCGTGAAGGTGTAGTGGCAGCCGTATATCCCGGGGCAACTGACGAGCAGATAGAAGAGGAGGTGCTCAAACCACTTGAAGACTATGTTTTCTCCTACAAGCAAGTAGACAAAACTAAGACGTACAGCAACTGTACCGACGGAATGGTGATGATTTTTGTCGAACTCAACGATGATGTGAAGGAGACAAAACCATTCTGGAACGAATTCAAGCTCGGAATGAGTGAAGTGAAGATGAAATTGCCCGCAGGTGTGTTGGCTGTTGAGACTATTTCCAACTTCGGAGAAACTTCATCCATTCTGATCACAATGACCAGTGAGGAAAAGACCTATCGGGAGATGGGAGAGTATATGGATGCTCTTCGCGACCGGCTCCGTACTATTGAAAGCGTAGGCACGATGGAAGTCTATGGCAAACAGAATGAACAGATAGCCGTGATGATTGACCCTGACAAACTAAAGCATTATGCAATAAATGAAGAAACTCTTGGGGCAACCCTACTTTCAAAAGGGTTCCAGACTACAGGTGGATCATTGAAATCTGGAGATTATACTCAGCCAATATACGTAGCACGGTCAATCAATTCGGTAGCAGACCTTCAGAATATGATCGTCATGTCGCTTCCAAACGGTTCGTCGGTCAGACTTGGCGATATAGCCACCGTAAAAAAAGAATATCCACAACCTACATCTTATATCACCAACAATGGGACCAAGAGTCTACTGCTGAGTATCCAGATGAAGTCTGGTTTCAATATTGTTGATATGGGCAAGCAGGTCAACAAACAGCTCGAAGCATTCAAATCGGAGATACCGAGTGAAGTGACAATGTTTAAGATTACTGACCAGCCGGTAGTGGTAAACAGCTCAGTCAACAACTTCCTTACAGAGTTACTTATAGCCGTAGTGGCTGTGGTGGTTGTGATACTCCTTCTTCTTCCGATGAAAGTGGCGTTGATAGCTGCTGCCACCATACCTATTGCGATCTTCATATCGCTTGGTCTCTTCTTCACATTTGGAATCGAACTTAATACGGTGACACTCGCTTGCCTTATCTTGAGTTTGGGTATGATCGTCGATAACTCCGTAGTGATTATTGATGATTATGTGGAATTGATATCTGAAGGCGTTGACCATAAGACAGCTGCACTCCGATCAGGATCAGAATTTTTCAAAGCAATTTTCTCAGCTACTCTTGCAATCTCGATCACGTTCTTCCCGTTCCTTCTCACGATGAAGGGAATGTTCCGTGATTTCTTGAGCGACTTCCCATGGGCTTTAACCATCATATTGATGATATCGCTAATTGTGGCAGAGCTCCTTGTGCCATATCTGCAATATAAACTTATCAAGAAACCTATTTACAAACTTGAGCAAGAAGCCGTAGCAAGTGGAAAAAAGAAATTCTCCTTCTTCACTTCAATGCAAAATGGATATGACAAACTGATTACATTCTGTTTCAATCACCCGACCGGAACACTTGTAGTGTCAGTAGTGATAACAATCGGTGGTATTCTCCTTTTTGCATCTCGTCCGATGCAGTTGATGCCTATTGCAGAAAGAAATCAGTTTGCTGTTGAGATATTCCTTCCTACAGGAACATCCGTGGAAAGGACTTCAGAAGTGGCGGATTCTCTTGAGAATATTCTTTCGGCCGACGAGAGGGTAGTGTCGATAGCATCGTTCCATGGATGCTCCTCACCACGCTTTCAGGCTACATACGCACCACAGGTCGGTGGACCAAACTTTGCTCAGTTTATTGTCAACACAAAAAGCAATGAAGCCACTATAGAGGTATTGAATGAGTATACAGATAAATATGAGGAATATTTCCCTGATGCAATTGTGCGGTTCAAACAGTTGAGTTATTCCAATGCCAATTTCCCGATAGAGATACGTGTGAGTGGCACAGACAAAGAGCAGATTGCAACCGTGAGCGACTCAATACTAAAAAGGATGAGAAAAGTTCCAGGATTGAGAAATGTGCGCAGTTCGATGGACCTTCCTCTTGTGAGTGCTACCGTTGAATCAAATCCGACTGAATCATCCAGACTTGGCATCAACAACTTAGGACTGGAGGCTACTCTTGCCATGAGATATAGCTCGGGCGTACCTGTTGCAACCGTCTGGGAAGAAAATTATGGAATTCCGGTTGTGTTGAAAGCTCCGACTGCTGACCGCTCTAATATTGACGACCTTAGGGATGAACCAGTGTCTGTAGCAGGAATATCTTCAGCACCACTCCGCGAGTTTGCATCTGTCAATCCCGAATGGCACGTGGGTCAGGAATCTAAACGAAACGGAATACCAACCGTCACCCTGATAGCTGAAGTGCAACGAAACGTCAATGTTATTGACAGGACGGAAGCCGTGATGGATGCTATAAAGGATGTAGACATACCTGAAGGAGTAACCATCAGCCGTGGTGGAGATTGGGAAAACACAATGTCTACGTTGCCACAGATTGGTGGAGCTCTAGTGATAGCAGTTGCGATAATCTTCTTCATACTTCTTTTCCACTATACTCAGATTGGAGTAGCAGCACTGTTGGTGGTTTCTCTCTTACTGTGTTTGCCTGGAGCCGGAATAGGTATGTTGATTCAAGGAACTGTATTGTCAGTGACTTGTGTGCTTGGTATTGTCTCGCTCATGGGTATCCTTGTTAGAAATGCAATAGTGCTCCTTGATTATGCTGAGGAACTCAGGAATCAAGGTCAGCCACTTAAAGATGCAATCTTCAATGCTTCAAAGAGAAGAATGCGCCCGATCTTCCTTACATCTGCTGCCGCAACAATGGGTGTGGTTCCGATGGTGATTGGAAACTCCGCACTCTGGCAACCTATGGGAGTCGTTATCTTCTGGGGAACTCCGATCACTATGATCTTTATCCTTACCACAATCCCTGTGGCTTATTGGAAGATGAAATCTCGTAGCAAAGGAGCTGACAAACCACTTCCGGAGCCGCTCGAAACACATCTCGTCTAACAATCTTAATTTTATTACTATGAGAAAGTTATTGTTCATCATAATGTCGGTTTTGGGTCTGAGCGTCATGGCTCAAAACAACAACGACACCATTCTTACACTTGAACAGTGTAAGGAAATGGCACTGAGCCATAATTCGTCGATAAAGTCGGCTGTGTATTCGGTAGAGGAGGCGACAGCTTTGCGAAAGGAGGCATTTACAAAATATTTCCCGGAAATAGCAGCAAGTGGCATTGGAGTTATGGCAAACCATAATATGCTCCAATACAATGTGCTGGACATAATTGAGTTGGGATTAGTGAAACATGGCATAGCCGGAGGTGTACAGGCATTGCAACCAGTTTTTATGGGTGGTGAGATAGTCAATGGAAATGCACTTGCCAAGGTGGGAGAAGCTGTAGCACAACTTCAGAAAGCGTCTACTGAGAAGGAAGTGTCACTGACCACCGAAAAATATTATTGGAAACTTGCAACGCTCAAATCTACTCGTGAGACATTACTATCCGCTATCAATCTCCTTGATACGCTTGAAAACCAGATGGCAGTGGCAGTTGAAGACGGAGTAGCAATGCGTAATGATCTTCTGAAAGTCCAGATTCAGAGGGATAGATTTGCAAGCGACTTGGTAGACCTTGATAATGGCATCAAGCTTTGCCGGATGGTATTATCGCAATATATCGGTGCGGATTTTCAAAAACCGATAGATATTGCGGCGGAAGTACCGAAAGAGACTCCTGAATGTCCAGTGGAATTAGTTGTCAATCCCTCCGATGCTCTTGTGCAGACGATAGATTATCAATTGCTTAACAAGAATGTTAAGGCAAAGGATCTTGAACTAAGGATGGAGAGAGGCAAATATATGCCGAAGGTAGCTGTAGGAGCAGGATGGTATTATCATGATTTTCTTGAACAGAGCCACAATTTCGGAGCACTCCAGCTCGCTGTGGATATTCCTATCAGCGGGTGGTGGGGAGGATCGTATGCCATCAAGCGTAAGAAAGCGGAGCAACTCAACGCTACAAATGAACTTAAGGACAAGAGCGAACTGCTTTGTATCAATATGCAGAATAAGTGGGACGACGTCACGGCAGCACATCGCAAGATGGAGATTGCATCCGAAACTATCGGTCAAAGTGCTGAAAATCTGCGTCTGAGCAGACTTTACTTCGAGGCTGGAATGTCGACGATATCAGACTTGTTGGAAGCCCAGATGCTCAATCGCCAAGCTATAGACAAATACAATTCGTCGTATGGAGATTTCAGATGCGCTGTCGCAGAGTATCTTAATGCTACTGGCAGATAAGATATTATATTAAATCCATAAGATCAAGAGGGATTGATTGGTGGATTTGGGGCCTAAAGTACTTCAATGGAAGTATAGCTCGTTGTCGCCTTCTCATATTGATATTTTCCATAAAGCCGAAAAAACTTCAATAGTTGAGGCCAAAGTGCCAAAGGAGGTTGATGTTGCGGTGTCTCCTGTTAGCCTGATTTTTCTCAATGATGTATAATTTTTAGGCAAAAATGTCACCTTTTAGAGGAAGGTTTTTGTAAAATCTTTCCCCCTAAAGGGTGACATTTTCGATGTTTAGTATATGATAGACGTGCGCAATGGAGAGTAAAACTGTGTGGCTGGGGAATCCTTAGATGCTGACGTGATATAAGCATTAATATGTGAGACCGAAATGCCAAAGTGGAACAATATTGGCATTCCCGAATTCGATATCGTCTTTGACCACAATTCCATTTGGTACGTTTTCAATCTGTTTCTTCCCTTTGTTTCTTCCTTCTACTTCAAATGTGTAATCTCCAATTCTGAAATCAGAAACTCTTGATAGTGAGAGATCATATTCAACTCGCATCTGATTCTGAAAGAACGTTTCCCTTACATTCCCTATATCTGTTTTCACGCCTGCCAGGGCGTACATAAAATTAGTGTTGTCAATGTAGAGCTTTTCGATTTTCCCCAATACCCTCATCCCTGCAGGGTCATCGCGTAGCAATGAAATCATCCCGGCCTTTTCAAGCATTGTCAAATAGTCAGGAAGTGTATTTTTGCTCACTCCTATTTCCTGTGAAAGCTTTTCAATACTTGGCTTATATGGAGCCAATCTCGAAAGTACCCCCATAAGTTGTTTTAATTTCCTTGCAGTGGCAGATGTCATATTAGCATAAAGAGGGATGTCAGACTCCACAGTTTGAGAAATTATTTGATTTAAACGGAGTTCAAATAGAGGTTCATTGGAAAAAGGAAAGTATCCTTTCGCCAGATACTCCCTGAAGTAAGGGAGAGGATGTTCGGGCAGTACGCTGTCTTTTGACAGCATTTCTACTTGATGGTTAAGTATTTCTTCGAGAGAATAAGTATTGACTCTTCTACCATGAAAAAGTTCCAGATATTCTCTGAAAGAGAGACCCTGCATATGAAACATCAAAGCGCGGCGACTGAGGTCGGCAGAACCTTTTTTGATGTCAAGTACAGATGAACCTGTAAATACTACATGAAGGTCATGGTTCGTATCGTAAATCTGTTTCAGTTCCCGTGACCAACCTTCATATTTGTGTATCTCGTCAATGGCAAGCAATTCTCCACCCTCTCTTACAAAATCATCTGCAAGACTTACTAACGTATGAGTGGCAAAATATAAGTTGTCGGCATCTACATAAAGGCATTTTTTATCAGACTCCTTGATTTTCTGAAGTAGTAGAGTTGATTTTCCAATGCCACGCGGTCCGGTTATACCAACCAGGCGTGCTTCGGGTATGTCATCATAGAGATATCTCTTAAATCTCAAATCAGTATCTTGCAACTGCTTGAGCATTGCTGTGTGGAGGGAATTATCTATCATATCAAATTGTTTTTTGCAAAGTTAATAATAAAAATTAAAAAAATCCCTATAATAGGGAAGAAATATATTAAAAACCTCCCTATCATAAGGATGAATTTTGGTAAAAACCTCCCTATGACAGGGATTTTTATGCGGCCTCTGCGTGCGGATGCGTGCGTCTGCCCGATTGTACCAGGATTGGGCAGTTTTGGTACAATTTTGAATATTCGCGCAAAATTTTCGATAAAAAATGAAGCTGAGAGCATAATTTGAGATAATTTTGGGGTCGGAAACAATTTCTTCGCGGCTTCGCGTGAGGATTTTACGATCTTTGAGATACTGGAATAGAGAATAAATGCCCAAATATATTTTGCCGTTTGGAAAAATATGTTTAACTTTGCGGAGTCAGTGGAGGAGACATACCGCTGGCGCAAGAAAAGCGTAGCTTTCTTTCGAGGTTGGACCGAAATCGCCAAAAAGAAGAAAAACCGAAACGAAGAAGGATTTACGCTCTTCTGTCGGTCTATAGCACTTAGCAATGAGACATTGCCTCATTGTATGCATACTGACTTGCAGAGAGGGCATTTATTCTTTGTTTTCCGATTCGGTTTGAGGCGTTTGGCGATGCCTGGTCCAACATCGGAAACACAGGAAGTCCTCTCTTTTCTTATATTATGTATCATTGACCGGAAGTTATAACTAACAAGACAACACAATTAAACTATGAAGTATAAACTTGATAAAGAAACGATTTCGGGGTATGCTCAGGTCTACAATCCCTCGAAGTTGCTTGAGAAACTTAGCAATGTAGCGAAAAAGGCTGGAGTAAAGGTGGTGTATGCAGTCCTGCTTCTGTACTATGCTCTTCTCGACGGAGACGTCCCTTTGAAAGACAAGGCAATAGTGGTAGGAGCTTTGGGTTATTTTATCTTGCCTTTAGATTTCATACCCGATATGCTCGGTCCATTAGGCTATACGGATGATATGACTGCGCTTGTATATGCCCTAAAAACCATTTGGGACAACATCACACCTAAGGTACACTCACAAGCGAAAGGAAAGCTTGGGGAGTGGTTTGACGATGTTGAGCCAAAGGATCTGAAATTATTCTAAATTTGGAAAAAAGATGAAAAAATAGAATAAATGCCCCCAATATATTTTGCCGAATGGAAAAATATGTTTAACTTTGCATACGCCGGTGGAGGAGAAATACTGCCGGCATAAGAAAAGCGTACTGCTTTCTTTATCTGTTGGGAAAAATTCGCCAAAACTTTTACAACAGGAGATAAAGAAGGAAAAGACGCTCTTCTGTTTCGTCGTACCTA
Organism: uncultured Sangeribacter sp.; assembly: GCA_964432215.1. Taxonomy (GTDB): domain Bacteria; phylum Bacteroidota; class Bacteroidia; order Bacteroidales; family Muribaculaceae; genus Lepagella. Next base: position 22,048 of record CAYSMP010000022.1, on the reverse strand, counting down.
CTCGTAGCCACGACGGCTATGTTCAGATACCCGAACCAGTGGGGCATTTATTCTCTTCTTTGAACCTGTACAGGCGTTTGGCGATGCCTTCCTAACTTCAAAGAAGCGTAAAGTTCCCCACTTTTCTTATATCATATTACTAACCTGCCTCAGTTTAGGGAGCTTTAGAGGGCATAATGCTTTTGATATGCCTTTATACAGAGTAACAGTAAAGCAAATGAAAGTAAGCAACGGACTCCGCATCGAGAAAGGAATGTCCGTTGACGTAGTGACAAACTCAATACAGAACCCACTAACCAGTTTTTCCGAGAAAAAGAAAGTTGCAGATGCTTTTCAGCGCATCTTCGGCATCGATATGGAAAAGATAGGAGCCTTGAATATGGTGTATTTGGATGTTGAAAGAATTGGATAAAAAAAACGGAATATGCAAAATAAGATTGAAATTTTAAAAGAGGCTGCTCAAAAGATTGGAAACCAGTCTATTTACGAGGAGTTAAGTCATCTTGATACTCGTCTAAATTCCTCGAACGTGCCTATTTTGTTGCCATTAGTAGGTGAATTTAGTTCCGGAAAGACAACTTTGATTAATGCCCTTACGGATTCAAAAGCGCTTGAAACTGCAACAAAACCTACAACAGCTACTATTTTTGAAATTCATTTTGGATCTCCAATGAATAAGGCAATAATTTTAACTGATTCAGGCCAAAGTGAAGAGGTTAGTGACATCTCTTTGCTAAAGAATGATAATTTGTCAGATGCTAAAGTTGTCACTGTTTACGACACATCAACAAAGGTTTCTCCATTTACCATTTTAGTAGATACTCCGGGTATATCTTCCCCCGACCCTAAACATCAGCAAACACTTGTGGATTTTCTCCCTCAAGCAGATGCTCTTTTGCTTGTAATTGACATAAATCAACAGTTGACTAAGTCACTTTCAGCATTCTTGAAAACTGCAACTTTATCTGGAATCGAACTTAATGCTATTCTCACGAAGTCAGATACGAAATCGTATAAGGAAGTTGAGGAAGCTAAAAAATACTTTTTGGATAATTGTGAACTGCCAATTAAGCGTTTAGTAGCGGTTTCGGCTGTTAAAGGTAATCTTGAGGAAATCTATGATCTGTTTAAAGAAATAGAAAGCCGAAAATCGGATATTTTGAAGAAGAGTATAGAAGGACGGATAAATTTAATATCCGAAAGACTTCTTGAACAAATCGAGAAGATGCTCACATCGGCACAAGATGAATCAGAATTAGAAGATGAAATTCAAAAACAAAAACAACAGTTATCAAAGATACATCGTCAGATCGACCAATTCGTAAAAACAGTTCAATATAATATAGAAGATATCACGCGAGATTGTACACGAAAATTTGAAGATCAAGTTTCCGGAAGATTGTCTGAGTTGGTAAATGGAAAAAGCAACAATTACGATTCTGAAGCTATTTCTTCTATTAACTCTATCGCCTCTATGCTTGAGGGAGAGTACAGACAAAAAATAATGAGACTTTTGGCTGATGAAGCTTCTCAACCAATGAAAGATTCAAAGTTATCTTTGTCTGAAGTTGCGGGCATTGATTTGTCTGGAATTGGAATTCAAGGTCTGAGCTATGATTTGGATTTAAACAGCCTTGGTCATGAATATGATCAATGGATTAAGGGAGGTGTTATAGCAGTCGGAGCCATTGCTGCAGTTGGTGCAGTGGTTGCCACTGGAGGTGCGGCTGGAATTGCCGAAGGTGCTGTAACTGCTGGAGCCCTTGTGGATGTCGCTGATACTGTTACTGACGTTGGGAGCGTAATTTCTAACAGAAAATTAGTTAGAAAGATGGAAAACGCAGTTAAGTATGGGCAACAGACTGCAGAACAATATGCTAAGATTGATAAAATTAATGCCTCTGGATATGGAGAATCTGGTACTGGGAAAGGTATGATAGATTCTTTGGTTGGTTTTATTTCAGAAAAAACAATGTCAAAACCCCAGAGGGCTCGCGCAATCAGGATGTATATTGATGACAGACTCTCTCCTGAATTTAAGAATCAACTGCTTCAGTCTGAGACAAGAGTTGTCAATACAGTAAAAGAGGTATTAGTAGACTCTGCAAAGGCTTCCATTCAGGATACTACTTCTGCACTCGAAGAATTGCAGAAAGAAATGAAGACAAACAAAGCTGAGTTTGAACAAAAAAAATTAGAACTTAGAGAATTACAAACTAAACTATTAACATTGTAAATATTATGCGTATGATCGAAGTATTAGGAGCATTGGTTGTAGGAGGGGTTGCTGGATATGTAGCAAAAGATAAAATTTCACCATCGAATACCTCCAATCAAAAATCCAATAATCAAGAAGTCTCTCAACTTTATGGAGAGAACGAAAAGCTTGCAAAACGTAATAAAGAACTTGAACGCGAAAACGAGGATTTATTGGCGGAACTAAATAAAGTACGTCAAGCGAAGAAATCTGTTACTGACGATCAGGATGAGCTTGAAGATGAACTCGAATCTGCAAGGCGTGAACTGAAATCTCTTCGGCAGCAGAATGAGGCTTTATCTGTAAAGCTGAAGGAATACAAACATGCATGTGAATCATTGGAAGTTCAATTGTCGGCTAATAAATCTAACTGATAATGGATCAACAAACTGTTATATACCTCATAACTGCTTTTATTGCAGGTTGCGTAATTGCTTGGATAATAGCAAAGCAATCTACAATAAAAAAAATTAAAGAGATGGAGGCTGATTTAAGCCAAACTTCAACGCAAAAAGAAGAGAATATAACATTAAAGAATCAGGTTTTATTCCTTCAGGAATCCTTAGATAAAATTGGAAACGAAAATTCAATTTTGAAAGAAAATGCTTCTCAGCAAGAAGCCTTATCTTTGGCGAAATTACAAGAGTCAGAGAGAGCTCTGAAAGAAAAGTATGATATCCTTTTACAGAAAATAAAAGAGGAGAATTTACGACTTGATTCAGCTCTTAAGTTAGCTACGGAAGGAAAAATTGATGAGAGTATAAAAGCTCAATTAGCAAGTGCCGAAAAGTCAGCATTGACTATTAAAGAAATGGAAAATGAATTGAGCTCTTTACGAGAACAACATGCCTCTTTAATAGCAGAGAAAGAAACTTTACGTGCAAGCTTCGAAGAATCAAATGCAGAATGCAGCAAGTTAAACAAAAAGATAAAAAAACTTGAAGATGAAGTAGAAGAAGCAGAAGAAGAGCAAGCAGAATTAGAAAAGAAGTTGAAAGGGAAGACTCAGGAACTTCAAGAATCTCGAGAAGAACTTGAGAAATTTGGTCGTGAGAATAAACGCTTACAATCAGATTTGAAACAAAAAGAAGATGAACTGGCAACTCGAATTGAAGAACTGAAAAGAAAGAGCGGTTCGATAGAGTTTGTTCAAGAGATTCTGTCAGCTCCAGAAGCAGGAGCACGAGATGTTAAAGCTCTTTACAAGTCAATAGACTTTTTTGAGTCCTTTTTAAAAGGACAGTTTATGGATTGCAATGCCTATCTATATAATACCTATCCAGGTTTGAGCTTTAATGATGTCAGTGGACAAGCGGGATTTGTTGAAAAGAAAAGACTCTTTACACAAATGTTCGAAGAGTGGGCATCAGTTAAAAGAAAAAGTTGGCTTGATAAGAAAACAACAATAGCTTTTGTGGGAGAGTTTTCTGCCGGAAAGACCTCTATTGTAAATAGAATTCTTTCCCAAGATAACCCTAATATCCCTTTACTTCCAGTAAGCACAAAGGCTACTACAGCCATTCCAACATACATAGCAGGAGGAGTGGCAGAAACTTTTAATTTTGTCACGCCTAATGATAGACTGAAGGCTATTACAGAAAGTGCTTTCAAAAAGGTCTCCAAAGAAGTTTTAGATGAAATCAAAGGAGTCTCGTCATTGATTAAGTACTTTGTGATGACATATAAGAACCCGAATCTTAACAGGCTTAGCATACTGGACACTCCTGGTTTTAATTCCAATGATTCAGAGGATAAAGCACGAACTATAGATGTGATTAATGAATGCGATGCGTTATTTTGGGTTTTTGATGTAAATGCTGGAACCGTAAATAGGTCATCTATATCTTTGATAAAAGAGAGATTGAACAAACCATTGTTTGTAGTTATCAATAAAGTCGATACTAAGCCCAAATCAGAGGTAGACAAAGTTGAGACTCTAATTCGTAAAACTCTTACTGACGAAAATCTTAAAGTAGAAAAGTTCATTCGCTTTTCAGCCAAAGCTCCATTACAGGATATCATGAATCCTATAAAATCAATCAATCATGATAACTCTAGAGATGCTTTTATAGCAACGGTAGATGAGGATATCCAGCAACTTTTAGACATCTTAAGCAATGGTGTAAAAGAGGCTGATTCGGAGTTGCAAAACTGTAACAATAAAGCTCAAGAAATTACAGATAGGTATATAGAAGCTTTAAGATCTCTATATTCTGCTTGTGACGAGGCTGCTGGTATACCCCATTGGGAAACCCATTTCTTTGGAAGTGATAGATTTGAAATGAGCGCTGATGAAGGAAACAGACTGCTTGAATTATTAAAGGATATAGCAGAGAATCATACAGATGCCCTATCAAATATTTATGATGAAGAGATGGATGCAGTATCTGAAGCTCAACAAGCATATAGTAACTTGTTGGAACTGAAGGTTTCATGGCAAAAAATGGAAGATTGTCAGACTGAATTCAAGAAAACTACTAAGAATCTGAAGTGAAAATGAACGAAAATATTTTTCAGACTCTCAAAGAGAGAAAACATAAACTGAGAAGTTTGATAGAAATGGCTTCTTCGTATGGGTGGTTGGATGAAAATCGGAAATCCGAAATGATAAAGAAATTGGATTCTGATACTTTGACTATCGGTGTAATAGGTCAAATGAAATGTGGAAAGTCAACTTTCCTTAACTCTTTTGTATTTGAAGATACCATCCTACCTGCCGCTACTACTCCGATGACGGCTGCTTTATCAGTTATTACTTATGGAGAGAAGGAAAGAGTTGTAGCTGAGTTTTATACTCCTGATGAATGGGCTGAACAGAAAATACAAGCTACTCGTTCAATTGAGGATGCTCAGGGGAATGCAGCAGAAGAATCAAAAATCAAGGCCGCTAAAGAATTGGTTGCAAAGTCAGTTAAACTTGGATCTAAACTCAATGAATTGTTAGGAAAAACTCAAGAAGACGATTTCAAGAATCTGATAGAGTATGTCGGCGCTGACGGTAAGTATATCTCTATTACCAAGTCTGTAACTATATACTATCCTAAAGATTATCTTAAAGGAGTAGAAATTGTGGATACTCCGGGTTTTAACGATCCAATTGTTTCACGAGAGGAGCGCACTAAAGAATTTCTGAAACGAGCAGACGTTGTTTTGATGATGCTTTATGCGGGGCGTCCATTCGATGCCACTGATAGGGATATAATATTCAAGAATGTTCGCCAATGCGGAATTGGTAAAGTCCTCATTGGAATAAATAAGTACGATATCCCGTATTGTTCTACGAATAATCCCGAAGATGAAAATCAAATTCGCGAATACGTTGTCTCTGAAATTAAGAAAGCTTGTCGCGAATGTGATGACAATATTCTTAGTGAGATACTGAGTGAAACTACGCCTATTCCACTGTCTGCTGAGATGGCTCTTCTATCTAAACTTCCAATGTCAAAAATTATGAGCAATGAAGCGCTTTCTTTTGCATGGAACCGTCATTGTCAAAATTTTGGAATTTCCTCTCAACCAGAAATGATGCAATGGAGCCATCTGAATATTTTGAGTAATGCAGTGAAGGATATGGTAATAAAAGAAAAAGATGCTATTCTTTTTTCCAAACCTATTAATGCCATTATTGCAGCTGGCAACGAGGTAATCTCGAAAACTGATAAGGACATACAGTTGACCGAAAGTGAGGTTGACCTTTTGCAACTCCCTGACGATGAAATTGAAGAAAGGGAATATAATCTCAATAAGGCTCATAGAAAACTAGATAAAAAAATATCTTCTCTTGGAGATGATATAGAGTCTGAAATGCGCAATATTATCAGGAAAGGTAAAAATACACTTGAAGATGATGTTGATACGGCATGCAATAAGATGAGGAACATTGTTGAAACAGAATGGAAAAGAACAACAAATTTCAATTCTAAAATTCGCCCTCGTCTGGATGCCGAATTATCTAAGCTTTCCACTAGAACACTAAAACGTAGTGTTGACAATTTAGCGTCGTCAGCTAAACGTGCTATTGATAAATGTGTTCAAGAGTTTTTCTCGGATACAGAAGATCTTCTTATGAAATACGTACCTGAATTTGATTCCAGAAGTTTCATTAAGAAAGTCCAACAACAGGTTAATCTCGAGGTTGAAGAGAATGATCTTTTTACGATGACTAATGAAAGAACAGAAGAAGAATCTGGACTTCTTGATTTTATTGCTAAGTATTTAGATATGGCTTGTTTTGGAGTCATAGGGCTGGCTGGTAGAATCCTTTCCTATAATGAAGACAAAGCTGAGGTTATGGATCATATTAATTCGATAAGCAGAGACTTTGATCCTACACCTTACTTAGATGCCGTGATGAGTAGAAAGGAATCCATAATTTCTTTAGTGAAATCTGTATTTATTGGAGAGCTTATAGAACCCTTACAAGAGCAGATTAAGGAAGTGAAGTCTTATAAAGCTGATAAGACCACAAGATTGAAAACGGCTGAAGATCGCTTGATTGCACTCGGCAAAACTAAAAACGAGTTGCATCAACAAATGAGTGAAATAGAGAAGTTGAAAGCAGAATTAGCTTAAACTGGTATCATCTATTAGGAGCAAAGGCAACATATTCTTACTTGTCAATATATGTTGCTTTTGCTTTATTGATAAAATATTGCATATTGAAGCCATCATGGACACACATATTGAAGTTTTGAATAAAAAATTAAGCGACTTACGTGATGAGTTAGAAGACTCTTTAGAAACAATTGAGGATGAAAAAAGAAAGAATAAAAAAATTAAAGATGAAAAAGAGGATCTCGAATTTGAATTAGAGAAACAACAGAAACAGTGTGCACGAATCCAAGAAAATTGTGAAAAAATCCAAGAAAAATTTTCTGATCTACAAATTCTATTTGATAAAAGTCAGGATGCTCTCAATTTTGTAACTGAGGTTCTGAGTGCAAAGTTGGTGGATGATACTGATGTGGTACAACGACATAAGGATATAGATGCCATAGTTGACTTTGTTAGAGGAGATGTAAGAGATTCATTAAAAGAAGCTGGGGTTCTCTCTGTCGAAACTGAAAAGAATTTTTTTTGTTCAAATCTTGATTCATGGGCCTCCACTATGAAAAAAGTCTGGATTCAAGGAAAGAAAACCATTGCTTTTGTTGGGGAATTCTCCGCAGGAAAAACATCAATCGTCAATAGAATCCTTTCACAGGACAATCCCGATATTCCTCTCTTACCAGTAAGTATGAAAGCTACTACGGCAATTCCTACTTACATTTCTGGAGGAGTGGCGACTTACTATAGATTTGTTACCCCTGATAACGAGTTGAAGGTCATTTCACCCTCAACGTTTATGCGTGTGAGCAAAGAAGTTCTTGACAAAGTAAAAGGAGTGTCATCTTTAATTCAGTATTTCGTGATGACATATAAAAATCCTTGTCTCGATAATATGAGTATTTTGGATACACCAGGTTTTAGCTCATACGATCAGCAAGATGAAAAGAGAACAATAGATGTTATAAACGAATGCGATGCTTTGTTCTGGGTTTTGGATGTCAATGCTGGCAGTGTAAATACGACTTCTTTGAAGGTTATTAAGAAATATCTTACAAAACCTCTATATATAATTCTTAACAAGATAGATACCAAAGCGAGAAATGAAATAAAAGCAGTTGAGGCATCAATTCGAGAGACTTTTGAAAAAGAGGGAGTGAAAATTGAGGATGTTGTACATTTTTCTTGCAAAGAGCCATTGGAGGTGATTTTGAAAACCATCAATAGAGTTTCAAGGAATGACAATAGAGAGAATTTTTTAGATAACCTTATAGAAATTATTGAATCCTTCTCTAAGGAGATTGCGCTTAAAACAAAAGTAGCCTTCGACAAATCAAATATATGCCAAGAAAGACATTCTCAGGCAATGAGTGATTTTAGAAAAGAATTAGAAAACCTTAATAGGGATTGCAATCAATTATCCTATATCCCTCAGTTTAATAGTAAAATTTGGGGAAAAGATGATTATCGCATGACAAAACCACAATATGAGCGATTTTCAAATCTTATTGATCAGATTACCTATTATCGAAAAGAAAATTTAAATAGACTTTTCAACAAGCAAATGGAGATGGTCGTCGAATTGGAATCTTCTTGGAATACCTATTCTGTCAATAAAAGACATCAAATTGATTTGCAAAAATGTTTGGATACATTAAAACAGAAGAGACAGAAATATGTAAATAAGAAACCGATTAATTCTAATCTCATGAACAATGAAAAGGGTAAAAATATAAGGAATTCTGTAAGCACCGAGACAAAATCTCCGAAACTTAAAATGAAAGATTTTGAGGATATTTTCAGATGGGATATAGTGGAAGAACTTAATGAGGGATTGAGGATGAACTGGGACAGTATCCGATCAACCTTAAATTACCTTACCGGATCTTCTTTAACAAAAAAGAGGCTCAAAGAACTCATACCTAAATTTGGAAATAAAAGGCCGGTCGATAAGCAAGAGCTGTTTGAGCAAGTAGATTATATTTTAAGGAATATAAAAAATGAAAGATAGTGGATGCACCTGGGCATTAACACCCAATTTGAGAACGCAAAATCCTCCAAATTATTCCGGAGTAAAGCCACCCAAAACGGAGGAAACTACCACTGATAACCAGTGTTTTTCGGAGTAAGACCACCCAAAACGGAAGAAGCCACTACTTATAACCAATGGAAAACCGGAGTAGGATAGGACAGAGTACCAAAGGAGGCTTTGGTATTTTTTCTATTGGAGAGTATGGCTATAGTTACCATGAGTCGACACGAGGCAGTTAGGAAACTGCCTTACCATTATAAACGTCCCATAAACCGCATACCTATCTTAAGTGTCCGATTCTTCGGGCACTTTAGTTTTTGACTACCGACTAAAATTTTTTATTACGGCTTGTTTTTTAACAGTAAGCATTAATTGAAATACACCTTTTGGAGGTTGTAGCCAAGTTGTAACTTTGCACGGTGCAAGGTTGCACCGACTATAACCTCTAAAATTATGACAAAGCTAGAATTTGAAGAACTACATCGCAAGTTCTCATCAAGCGGAATGACACTGAAGTCGTTCCTCAAGGCAACCGTGGTTGCCTACTCGACCTTCAACTACTGGAGCAGGAAGGCCAGGGCTGAGCCCATGCCGATAGCTCCGATAACACTGCACCACGATAAAAATCAGACTCAGGAGGTGCCGTCCTTAGATTAGGTTGCCTTAACGACACTATGCGCTACCACCTGTGCCCGGGGCGCACGGAGATGCGCAAGGGGATCAATTCCCTCATAGGGGTGTTCAAGGAGAAGATGGAGTCTGATGTACGCAGTAAGCATTAACTCAAATACAGGTCCAATGTCTAACCTGTACTTGAGTAAATGCTTACTTCTCTCGATTTGGTAGTGTGTTTTCTGTTTGAAGACCAATATCATCCGACTACGCAAAGGAAATCCTCAAATACCTCGACAGCTTGAAGTCTTCTGAATTTGAGAAATATTTCTCAGGTTTCCGGAATTCTGTTGGATTATAATGCAGCTATCTGTTGCTCAGACAAGCCCGTGTAGAGCATGATGTCGCCTAAGTTCATTCCAGACTTCTTCATCATAGTGGCAACCTCGATTTTTCCTTCCTTAATCCCTTCCTCAATTCCTTCCTCCTTTGCATATTTTATTTCTGACTCCCTCTCCATCTCCTGAAGTATGGAGTTTCTGTAAGCCACGATGTCTTCACTGGCCATCGAAGCTATCTCCGCAGCATTGAACATCTCATCATATTCTCCCGTAAGATAAGGTTTTGAGTTTTTATTTAGATTTTCCATATTCTTTATTAGGTAAAGTCTTTTTTCCAATTCTGTTTTGCAATCCTCCCAATCATTGCTGACTTGTGTCAGTGAAAGAAAATAAATTCTAAGGTCTTTAGAAAACACTACGTGTGTGTTTTTCTCCATCAAGACCACTTCATTGACAAGGCGGTGCTCCAAGGGTTTCATGTCAAAATCAGTAATTACAATCAGATAGACCGGTTTAAATGCGTACGTTTTTCCCCTGACTCCTTGTCTGAATACACAAGATGATATATAGAAAACCATTCTTTTCCCGAATAGATCGGAGGGCTTTCTTTGCATCTCCACGACAAAATGATGTCCCGTGCTCGTTGTGCAATATGCATCATAATATATTCGTTTCCCCTTCATATCAGCCGGTAGGACTTCTTTGTCTTGAAATGTGACGTCAGTGACGACCATTTCTCCTTTAAAGAGGGCATTGAGAAATTTCTTCAAAACTTCTGCATGCTCCTCAGAGGCAAAAGCACGTTTAAAACCATAATCAGAACGCAGTCTGATAAAGGTTTTGTTTAGGAGGTCTTCGACAACATTATTCATACTGATTTCTTTTGAAGGCTCTAAGTTAATAAAAAAAAATATGAAATACAAATATCTGCCAATCGTTTTTATAGTTTTGTAAATCCATCATATTATATCTAAAAAAAAATCGGAACAGACTGGGTCAACGCGTTAATTCAAATCTTATCGCGGAGTGCACCATCCTGTCGAGTATTGCATCGGCAGCAGTGGTGTTTGTCTTCAGGCAGTCGTACCAACCCGAGACCGGTATCTGGGAGGCGATCATGATAGCCTTTCGTCAGTGCCGGTCCTCTATTGGGCATGGTTTCCTAAGGCAGGATAATGTTTCAAAAAGAGTGTCTGCTATGACTGTTTCTAATAGTTGCTGATGTTGATAAGTGTCAGACGGGGTCAGACACTTCGGACAAGTCAAACAGTAAACGGTATGTTTTTTAATATACCAATAATTTGTTATTATGAAGGATATTTGTTATTTTTGCATATTCTTTTTTCGATCTTAAATTCTAATGTTTATGGAAGGTTTCCTGCCTAATGGAGGTGGTTATAAAGCACTCAGAGCGTATGTATATTCTGAGGCTATATATGATCTCACAAAAAGCTTACAAGGCTTATCAAGAAGCAAGAACAGCAATTTTTGGAGTTAGGTGGAATTCGGGAGCAGATATATAAAGCGAGAGTTGATTATCGAGACAAGAATAGAAAGAATTAATTCAGACAAGTCAGAAACGTCCGACTAGTCCGACAGTCCAACAGGTTGGAAACGTCAGACAGGTCCGACATTCAATCTTCAACTTAAAACTAAAGTTTATGGAAATAAAAGCTTCTTATAAGGAATTGAATTCCTATGTGGTTGCTAAGTTCAAGCAGCCGGTAACAGTCTCTTTCGTAAATGAAAAAGAAATTAAAGTGACATATACTCAAAGAATTCTGATCAAAGATGTGAAGATCAATGTTAATCTTCGTTTTGATGAAGTCAAGGCAGATGCTCTTACATTGGTTTATGACGGAGCCTTTGGACTTGATATGATAATCAGCGGTGTGTTGAGTTTCTTTAAAAGCCAATTCCCGGAGTTGAGTGCCGGAATCCATCCCGAGGAGGGGCATCGCATTCGCATCAAACTATCGGAAATAGAGAAAGCTAAGGCTGTAGTGGAAAATATCGAACTCCGCGACATCAAAGCTTTTGAGGATGGCATGCGTATTGAATTTGGACTAAAATCTTGATTAATAATCAGGATACGGTTGCTGCCATAATTGAGGTCCTACTGGTCCTACTGGTCTGACTGGTCTGACTGGTCGGACAGGTCAGACGTGTCGGACAGGTCAGTCGGGTGACAAAAGTATTTCATAAGTCCAATGCATACTCAGCCATATACAATTTCGTTTAGCTTAAGAATAAGGTCTTCATAGATGTCTGATGTGCTGTCAAGCTGTTTCCTCGATAGCCCAACATCATCCGACTACGCAAAGGAAGGCCTCAAATACCTTGATTTAATGCGTGCTTGAGATTACGACACTGTTCTTGTCTCTTCCAAGGAAATGGCAATGGCGGAGACTTGTAAAAATTCGAGTCTACACTTTATGTGAAATAATTTGTAGATTTGGAAATTTTAAACTATCTTTGTGATAATTATTATTGTAAAAAGAATCTCGCTCTGCGAGCAATTCCATTGCGAGAGTTTCGCGTTTAAAATATGATATTCAAGAGGTTCAGTCTGACGCATAGCGATCATCAAGTGCCTTTTGGCCTTTTGAGGCAGGCATTACGTATGATAGAATCTACAGACAAAGAGGGACGTGATGTTATCGATTTCGGAAAGATTGTTGGTTTCTCAGATGTTGTGCCGGTTTCGGATGATGATGAGTTTTATGAGATGGTCAGGGGTGATCGTCCCTATCCCTCACGTTTCGTGAAAAACAAACTCCCTATTGAGTGCTCAAAACTCGTTGTAGTATGGCGACGGGTCAATGAGGATGTGATACAAGTGATAACAGCTTATTTCACGGCTGAAGATCTTCCTGACTGTCCTGACGAACCTGCCAATATGATAAGGAAGATTAACAAAGGTTACAAGATTTCTACGTCTCAGATGCAGGCTGCATTAGATTTCTGGTCGACGCATGCATTTGTGGAATCAATCCCAATGAGATTCCTAAAATAGGAAAGTGAGCATAGGTGTATTTTAGGTCAGACAAGTCGGATAAGTCAGACTATTAACATTAAATATTTTAGAGTATGAATTTGAAGATTTTAGACAAGATGCCCCGTTATAAGTTTGTGATGGAGTATTTCGTAAATAAGATGGCGGAGTTTAAGAATGCTTATAGCCCCTCCAAATTGATGGAGAAGATAAAGGCTTCCGCCAAGAAAGCCGGGGTAAAGGTAGTCTACTATGTCCTCATACTTTATTATGCCCTTACTAAAGGCAATATTCCATTGAAAGACCGCATCTTGGTGATAGCTGCTTTGGGTTACTTTATATCTCCGTTTGACTTTATTCCTGACTTTTTGATGGCAGGTCTTCTTGACGATATGTCAATTCTTGCTTTCGTGGCAAGTCGCGTGTCTTCAAGCATTGATGATGATGTTAAGAAGATGGCGAAGGAAAAACTTAGGGAGTGGTTTGGAGAAGATGAAATAGATTCCCTTAAGACAGCTGACCTCAATATTGAGGAGGTCGGTCTTCTCCTCGAAAAGACTCCTTTTGCAGAATCTGACACAGAAGTTGCTTCCTCGATGGAAAATTTATTTACTGAAACTCCATCAATGGAGATTATGAAAGAGGATTTAGTCGATAGTAGCAATACTATGCAATTCTATATGCCATTTCAGCAGATATCTTTATATCTGAAACTGAATAATAATCAAAATATAGAATTCTCTTGCGTATCTGAACGTGAACTGCGTGTAATTTGGATACAAAAAAACTGTATCAAGGATATCAGGCTTGGCATCAATATTAAGATAGTGGAAGTTAAAGCAGATAGTCTGACACTTGAATATGACGGTGGAATGGCTAATATGGTAATTTCGCCTGCTTTGTCATATATCATCCAACGTGTCCCTGAGATAAAGGATGGAGTTTCTAAAATAGATGGTAACCGTATAAAGGTTGAACTTGCTAAAATAGAGAAAGTGAAACCTTTAATTGATAAATTAGCTCTTCGGGATATCCGCATAGAGGCTTATGGCATTAAAGCATTCCTCGCATTTAGAATTCCTCAGCCAAATCGTTGAAATATAACGACGCAGCTATTACTTTTGCTTCGGGAGAATTATTCAGTCATCCAGACTCTGAGTGTAATGGCATCTTTTTCAAAACCTACAGGTCGACAGACAAAGATGCGGTTGTTGAGCCAGTCATAAGGGGAGTTGATATCGCATTCAAATTTGGGTGATGTCATGAAATAGGAATCATCAGGTGCAAACCTGTTGATTCCTTTGTTGCATACATGGATAGCAACTGAGTCATTGGTCATTATGGTGTAGATAGCTTGAAGTTCGGAACGATGTTGTTGAGGGTTGACAAGTTGGTAGTCCGCACCGCCGGGTATGACTTTACCATTGATTTTTCCAGTCACTTCTCCTCCGGTGATCGGAATTGTCACCCTAACTCCATGAGGATTCTGTCCTCCATTTATGGATTCTCCGATTTCAGCCCGTATGTCAAAGACGTGCGTGAGAGTTGGTGTCTGCGCAAAAGTAGGAATTGAGGCCGCCACTGCATAAGATATAAGTGGGAAAAGTGGTTTCGCAATGCGTTTCATATTTTAGAAATCTAAAAGATGACTCCGTTGAGAGGAATGTGTGCGCCAAGCATGGTCAAGGAGTTGACAGCAGCATAAGAAAGAATAGTTTTGCGGGTAATGATAGACTGTGAGCGGTCTGCATCAAAATTGGCACATATTGTCGGGTCTATCAACTGGATTGTTTCTCCATGCATTAGGTCGCCGACAAATAATAGATTGCCTACTTGATAAGCGGTATGTCCAGGTGTATGCCCTTTAGCTGATATCGGAAGTACATTGTGCGGAAGAATGTCTCCCGACTCAAAGACTATGGTTCTTCCCGAGTATGCAGATTCTATCTGCTGCATTGCATCTTTCATTGACTCTCTCATGAAAGCGAGTTCCGCAGATGGTATATATAATATGGCGTTCGGAAATTCTGCATTTCCGGAATCGTCGATAAGTCCTCCGATGTGGTCGAAGTGGCCGTGGGTTAGATAGATAGCCTTAATGTCTTTGGGTGATATTTTCAATGATAAAAGACGCTCAAGTGTCTTGCCTCCTTTCGAAGAGGGGAGACCTGTGTCAAACATGATGTAGCCATCCGGAGTTCCGACCACGAAGCAATTCATGGCAGTCGGTACTTTTCCGTCGGGAGCCATAGCATCCACTTTTTCTTTATCGGAGTTATCTTTTCCATAGTAAAGGGATGCAGGCTGGAAATTTTTGTCTGCTGATGTTATGGTGAATACTTCGTATCCCCCGGATGTAAGTCTGAAAGTTCCTTCCGGAGTCTCTCCACCTTCTCTTACGAATATTGAACCAACGGTATTGACAGTATAGTCACTTTGAGCCATAGCGCAAATAGTATTAAGAGCCAATGCGGCGAGTAATATTGATTTTTTCATGATGTATTTTATATTATTATAGGAGGAAGATGAGGAAGACAGCGACAACCGGGAACGCAAGGAGGAAGGAGTCGATACGGTCGAGGATTCCACCATGCCCCGGAATCCAATGGCCGGAATCTTTCACTCCATAGAAGCGTTTGATCTTGGATTCCAGCAGGTCGCCGAGCGTACCGAATATGCAAGTCAGCACTCCGACTGCTATCCAAATCCAAAGAGGGATGTCGGCCATCCCAAAGAATGAGTCGCAATATCGGTCGAGTAGAAGAGCACCGACAATAGTCAGCAGGCATCCTCCTATGAATCCTTCCCAAGTCTTATTGGGAGATATGGAAGGGCAGAGTTTGTGCCGACCCGTGAGTGATCCGACGATATAGGCTCCGGAATCATTGATCCAAAGAAGTGCAAAGACGAGAAGCGCGAGGCGCTGTATGGGGAAAATGGTCATAATGGCCATAGGTATCCCGAGATAGCCCAGTCCATAGATGGGAGCATTATTTGCCTTTGATTTTAGCATATCAGTATCGTTGACCATACTTGCCTTTTTCATCACTAAATTATATGGCCAAAGAAGGATCAAGAACAATGCCGTAAGCGTATATACCCACACATTGCTCAGGAGCGGAGCGAATGCTATCACACTTATGAATAGAATTATCTGGCTTACCGCTATTACATAAGCCGGCAGCAGTTTTCTGGAATAACCGAATGCCATATTGTTTAGTTCGCATACTCCGATTGAGGCAAAGAGCAGGGCGAGTGAATATATGGTCCATCCGCCGCAGACGATAGCAAATATGATGACTGCTGCGTATATTATGCCGGAGGCAGCGCGTACGAGAAACTTATGCATAAGAGGTTTAATGTGTTTAAGCGTTTACTAAATCTACGAGGCGGCTCCCATGACTCTTAAGGAAACGCCTTGATGTGCAAAATTAATAAAAATCATGGATATATTATTGGAAAATAGTTAGAATTTGCGGGAAATTTGTTATTTTTGCAGTATGATAGATAAAATAGCGAAGTATTTCCCCGATCTGACGGAGCGTCAGCGGGATCAGTTTGAGGCTATGATGCGTCTCTATCCTGAATGGAATGAGAAAATTAATGTCATCAGCCGCAAGGATATTGACAATTTGGAGGAGAGCCATCTTCTCCACAGCCTTGCCATAGGTAAGTTTATCAAATTTGTGCCTGGCACAAGAGTGTTGGATTTCGGCACAGGAGGAGGTCTCCCAGGTCTTCCTCTTGCCGTGCTGTTCCCGGATGTGCATTTTCATCTTATCGACAGGATAGGAAAGAAACTCAAGGTAGCAGCCGACATTGCCGAGAAGATTGGTCTGACCAATGTGTCGTTTCAGCATGGCGACAGTGGAGAATGCCATGAGAAATTTGATTTTGTGGTAAGCAGGGCGGTAATGCCGCAGCCTGAGCTTCTAAAACTTTCCAGAAAGAATATATCTTCCGTGCAGAGGAATGCTCTACCTAATGGCGTAATTGCTTTGAAAGGTGGCGATCTCCAAGCGGAGCTGAAAGGTTTGAAGAGTTCTGAGACAGTGGATATCTCAAATTATTTTGGAGAGGATTTCTTTGAAACGAAGAAAATAGTCTATACTCCGGTTTGATATTGAAGTTGTTTAAACTTATTTCTTTGTTAAGAATTCTTCAGGTTTTGAAAATGACGAGCCAAAAGATAGCGGAAGATTGACAAAGAGAATGAAATTTTAAATCTTTTTTTAGTTATAATTGATATTCGTAAATTAGTTTAAACAACTTCATTAACTCGACTTTAGCTTGCGAAAGTAGAAGGTTATAATATCCCTTAAGTTGAGTTTGCGAAACTAAAAAAATTAGAATAGAGAAAGATTATGTTGAAAGTTGCACGATTTGGATTTTATTTGTTCGGAATCAACACATACGTGGTGTATGATCCGGAAGAGAAGGAGGCCGCAATTATTGATCCTGGTATGAGCCGGAAAGAGGAGTTTGAGGCTATTGATAAGTTTATCGAAAGGGAAGGGTTAAAAGTAACACACCTTATTAATACACATCTACACATCGATCATGCAATTGCCGACAATTGGGTGAAGACAAAGTATGGAGTTCCTGTGGAGGCCCATGCAGATGATGCTATCCTCGGAGAGCGCCTCAGGCAACAGGCTCAGATGTTTGGCTTGCGTGAGACTGACGTATCTGTGGATATTGATAGAAAGCTCAAGGAAGGAGATGTAGTAAGAATAGGACGTGGTGAACTTAAGGTGCTTCACGTTCCTGGACACAGTCCGGGCAGTATATGTCTTTACGATGCGGAAGATAATTTTGTAATCGTGGGTGATACACTATTTCAAGGTAGCATTGGCCGTACTGACTTAATGGGAGGCAACCACCGTCAACTCGTAGATGCAATCAAGAATAAATTGCTGACATTGCCGCGGGATACAATGGTGTTATCAGGGCACGGCGACGCTACGACTATCGGGCGCGAATGGGATTGCAACCCTTACCTTGTTTAACATTCAATCCCCACCAACCCACAACTTAATAACTCCACAACTTAACAACCTCACAACCCCCAAACATGGAAGAGATAAGGACAAGATTGATAAATTTGGTTGCGTTAAGCGCCGAATATTGCTCTACAGTTGAGAATTGCAGGGAAATCGAACTAAAGGAACTGACTTCCGCGCTATTAGGACAGTTACCCCGTATATATTATGAATTTCACGACATAGATGCAGGAGAGAGCGCTTCGCTTGATGATTGGGGTATTGGTGTCAGCGATCATCTCGATGAGCAACAGTATGATGGTGTCAGGATGCAGCTTGCAGCAGCGTTTGGAGAAGACGACACGTATCTTGAGACTTTCGAAAAAGATATGAAATACTCCGACACTCCCATAGCAACCACCATTTCAGAGAATCTCGCAGACATATATCAGCCCCTCTACGATTTCGTGGTGGAGGTGCGTGAAAGTGAAGGCGAGAATCTTGAGGAAGCTTACAGGGCATGTAAGGATGCATTCCGGGAATATTGGTCGCAGACACTCTGCAATGTACTGAGGGCCATCAATGCAATTCAGAATAATTGATGATTCCTTTTCGAAAATATAAAACTAACAATCATGATACAGAGACTGATGAAATGGATGGATGAGTCGACATGCAATTTCTTGGCTGCTCAGACCATCTGTAGAGAACTTGACAAAGCTGGCTTCATCCAGCTTGATCCGCGCGATGATTGGGATATCGAATGCGGTGGAAAATATTATGTGGTGAAGAATGATTCGGCTGTCTTCGCATTCATTGTAGGCGTTGATGCGCCCGGATATACGGGTTTCAGAATAATATCTTCGCATAGTGACTCCCCCGGATTCAAGATAAAACCTAACTGCGAGATCTATGGCGAAGGAGGTGTCGTGAGCCTCAACGTAGAGAAATACGGAGGGGGCATACTCTATACATGGTTTGACCGTCCATTGTCTATTTCTGGACGCATAATGACTATGGGTGAAGATGCCTTGCATCCGGTGATGACTACCGTCGATCTCAAGCGCCCTGTATGCACCATACCGCATCTTGCAATCCACTTCAACCGGGAAGTGAACGAGGGCAATAAACTAAGTGTGCAGAAAGACATGAAGCCTGTCATAGGCTATTTTACTGACGAACAGATTACTCGGTACAAAGAACGTGGCGGAGTGGTGAAATGCCTTGTAGCTGAACATCTCGGCATTCAGCCGGAAGAGATAGTAGACTATGAATTGAATCTCTATCCAATTGAGAAGGCACAGCTGATAGGTGTCAATGAAGAATATCTTCAGAGCGGCCGTATTGATGATTTGAGTATGGCCTTTGCTTCGTTGGAGGCTTTGTTGCAGGAGTGTGACACTCCATGTGGTAGCACCCGCGTCATGGCTGTTTTTGATAATGAGGAGACTGGCAGTGGCACAAAGCAGGGAGCCCACTCCCCGGTGCTACGAATGATACTGGAGCGTATATGTCTTTGCGTTGGATTCGGACCGCAGGCTTTCTACAGAACCATAGCCAATTCCTTTATGATTTCCGCCGACGATGCACATGCTTGGCATCCAAACTATAATGAAAAATATGATCCTACTAATCATCCAGTGATCGGAGGAGGACCGGTAGTGAAAATCAATGCTAACTGTAAATATATGACGGATGCCGATGGAGCGGCAGTCTTCAAGGGCCTTTGCGAGGAGGCCGGAGTGAAGTGTCAATATTTTGTCAACCATTCCGATGTGGCTGGAGGATCTACGCTTGGCAATATACTGACGGCTCAGCTTGACCTCCGAGGAGTAGATATGGGGGCTGCTATATGGGCAATGCACTCTGCAGCTGAGACTGCGGGAGTGCAAGATCATCTTGACATAGTGAAGGTCTTCAGGCGATTCTTTACTTAGAGGCATATCTGCAGTCATTTCAACAAAAAAGCCGGCTCAAACGAGTCGGCTTGATTAATTTGTTGTTGATAATATTTTAGCTGGCGGGAGCAGGGCAATAGCCGTCTTCCACACAGATGTAGTGGCTTGTCGGATGGTCGCAAGCAGGGCATTTTACCGGTGGCTCGGTGCCGACATATTCATATCCGCATACGAGGCAATGCCAGGTGACAGGTTTCTCACGTTTCCAGAGAGTTCCTTTCTGTATCATGTCAAGGAACTTAGCGAAACGGGCGTAGTGGAACTTTTCGACAGATGCTATGGCCTCAAAGTGAGAGGCGATATCATCAAAACCTTCCTCCTTAGCCGTCTTTGCTGCAGCCATATAGTATTCATAGCCGCCTTCCATTTCTTCCTTCATAGCTGTCTGGATATTGTCGACAGTCTTGCCAAGGAAGCCAGCTTCTGTCTCTACAGAGGCTGTAACTTCTGTGTCTTGAAGCATTTTTAGGAACACTTTTGCATGATGAAGTTCGTTGTCGGCAGACTCACGGAAGATTACGCCTACAGGATACAATCCTTCTTTATCTGCTATCTGAGAGTAGTAGAGATATCTTGCGTAAGACTGTGTCTCGTTCAAATATGAGGCACATATGAGTTTTTCTGTCTGTGTGCCTTTCAGACTTTTTACATTAGCCATTTCAATCAAGATTTTTAATAAGTTAAGGATTGCAATCAGAGACTGCCATCCGGGTTTCGGTCATTGTTTGTACATAAAACAATAAGGTGAACCCATGGGTTCACCTTATTGGAAAATTTATTTACACTTGAATAAAGAATACCTTATTTCTGAAGAATATATGTCCGCCTTGGGGCTACGATTCCTGTGAGGCGACCTTTCTTCACATAAAACTCTTTTCCATAGACCTTGTCATGATATTTTCCATCCGGAAGAGAAGTGGCTACGTCAAGGGGTTTGGATAGACCGCTTAGGTTGATTACAGCAGCTCCCTTTTTGCCACGGTTTACAGTAAGCACCTCTCCGTCGGCACAGGTCTGGATATTTTCAGGTTGTCCGGCCATATCCTTGCGGAAATGGTTTACAGCTACTACTTCTGGATGGAAATATTCATCATTGCCGGCTTCACCAAGGCGGTTGTTGCCCCAGTAGTTCTCGCGAGTAGAACCGGCAGGGCGGCTGAAGAATAGGGGAGTACCTTTGTCGCGGGCAGTAAGGAACACCCAAGCTGTGCGGATTTGATCGTCGGTGAGATGTGCAGACTCGTGGGCGTTGCAATAGGTGTCATGGCTCTCTACCCAGGTAGTAAGTGTTTCAGGTGATGCTGAATGGCGCCAATCGACGATGTCAATATCCTTGGCGCTCCCTTTTTCAAGCATTTCCCGAAGCACCCAGCCATAGCTTGATGCAGTCTGACCGAAATATTCCTCATATTCTTTCTCCGGAACATTTTTGTCTTGAAGTACCTCTCCATAGACGAAGAGTTCTTCATAAGGAACGTTTAGCTTGACTCCTTTTACGTCTTTGCGTCCGGTGGCCACATCCCAGAAATCATTTTCAGTCACTCCTGAGGCCTTGTCTACCGGGTCTGAATGTACGCCTATGTGCTTAGCTGTGTCGTATCGGAAACCGCGTACTCCGAGATCAAGTAGATCATTGACAAACTGCATGTAGTATTTCTGGAAATCCTTGTTTTCCGTATTTACGTCTGGGAGGGCTCCGGAACCCCAGAGAGTGCATTGGTAGCGGTCGTTGTAGTCCTGCACAGGATTAAGACCCTGCGAATGGTAAAGCTTGTCTCGTCCCCCGGCCGCTTTCACAAGGTCATCGCTTACTGCGTCAACATCGAATGCGGTGTGGTTGGGAAGTACGTCTACTATGACGCGTATATTATACTTGGCTGCTGAGTCCATCATCTGTTTCATGTCCTCGCGCGAACCTACTATATGGTTTCCTATCTTCCAATCGGTGGGCTGATAGTAAAAATACCATTGCCCTTCCTTTTCATTATCGGAAAAAAGCATCCCTTTTGATCCTTCTGGATTCCAGCATTGCTGGACTGGGGAAGTTTGCACCATTGAATATCCTGCCTCGGCAATATTTTTCATATTGTCGGCGATGTTTTTGAAATTCCAACTCCAAGCATGGAGTATGGCTTCTGTGCAGGAAGGGTGGATGTCGGAGTATTTGGTGTAGCCTTTAGCTGGAACAGCGAAGGCGGAGGCGGCTAGGGTGGAGGCCGCAGCGAGAATGAGGTATTTATTCATATATATTATTTAGGTTATAGATTAGTTTTAAGTGATGATTAAAAAATAACTTAGTAAACTTTTAGGCGGCCATCCATTGGTT
>CAYSMP010000021.1:0-35236 GCA_964432215.1 uncultured Sangeribacter sp. | reverse complement strand
TAAAGACTGATCGCTTATAACTTTCTTTATAGAAAATTAGGTTAAAAGATTAAAAAACAACAATGTAATACCGTGAAAACGTCATCTACCGCAACAGCAAGCTTGACATGGTCCTCTTCTCCGGCGGCTACGCCACCGTCAGCGGAAGCACCGTCACCTTCCACTACTACACTCAGGACTACCTCGGCAACAACCGGGCCGTCATAAACGGCTCCACCGGAGCCATCGAGCAGACCGTCGCCTACTATCCCTACGGCGCAGTCATAGCCGACCTCGGCACGAACGCCACGAAGGGGCAGCCGTACAAATTCGGCGGCAAGGAACTCATCACGGCCAACGGCCTCAACGAGTACGATTTCGGAGCCCGTCAATACTACTCCGCCGTCCCCGCCTTCACCCGCATAGACCCGCTTTGTGAAAGTTTCACTCATCTTTCTCCTTATCTCTTCTGTGGTAATGATCCGGTTAATGCTGTTGATCCTTCGGGAATGGTTGTCATCAGTCTTGACGATCAATCAAGGCAGAATATTATATACTCTTTGTCGGAAGAAGAGGCTAGGTTTGTCAGATTTAACGATGAGGGAATGGTTGATGCTGAACTATTGAATCAATTCTCGAGTAACTCGGACAACTTTGAAGCATTGAAAAGTGTTGTGAATAGCGAAACGATATTTTATGTTTCTACTGCTTCTCAATACACGTCGGGAGAACGGACTCGCGAATTAAAGGATGCAGGTAAGAGAGGTACGGTTGGTGTGACTCTGATGCCCGGAGCTCCTGAGGAACCCTCCCCGGATGAAAATGTGCATATTTATACAAGTAATAGAATTTCAGTTCTCGAGCAAGTTGAAAATCTAGCTCATGAATTATATGCACACGGCTTTTTCTTTGAACTTAAATCTAAAGGAGAGTCCGTAAATCCCTATCACGAAATGAAATGGGTTGACAAAGTGGAATCAATACCGGGTAGCTCGGAAAAAGAGTACTATTTTGAAAAGGTAGACTTTAATACCAAGTTGGATAACCAGATAAAAAAGGTTACGAAAGCTGCAAAACATAATTATAACAATAGATTCAAATGAGAAAGCTATTAATTTTCATTATAATACTTATTAATAAGTACTGTTGCGGTAACGAATTGCAACATGAATTTTTTCGTGATACCGTAGACTATGAGCGTACTCGTATGTTTATAGACATTCCTAATATTTCTGAAGGTAAATCGGGATATATTGAAGATGATGAGGGATTCAGTAGATATTATTTACTACCTTCAGAATCTGGTAAAATTTGTGCAATTATCATTGATTATTCTGTTATGAACAGAAATTATCTTATTGATACAGAAGATTTTGATATCGAATTATGGAATACATTCAATAAGAATTCAGTCGGTTCAAGATGTTTTAAGAAAAATAATTTGTACTATAGAATAGATAGATTTGAAGATGGACTTGAGGTGTTTTGCATGGATGTGGATGCAAAATTGATGGATTTGGTAAACAAAACCTTTAGGTCAATATACAAGAAGCCTAGAAACAATTCTAGAGACAACTGACTGTCTATTCACTCCGTGTGTGTGCACCGCAGGTTTTCCTTATCCTCGCGTCGCGCCTCACATTACCGTATTTTCGTTGTATAGGGCCGCACTCTCTTCCTGCATGGTGTGTAATGTGCCGACTTGAAGGTGCTCGCGGCTCATAGTTCAGCCCAAGCATAGACCTGCTTTACCCTGTCAAGAAACTCAATGAGCTTTCCCCTTTCCATATCCCGGCGTTCGAGGACAGCGTCGTTCGCGAACTATATGTGTACATTGGTGCTCCCATCCGATAACGTTGACACCTGAAGGCCAGTAACCTCAAGCTCAACCAGAGTAGTCATAGCTCTTTCTTACGGTAAAAAGCCCCCATCATGTAGGAATTTCCCAAGAAAACTTGCAGATACCGATTTTTATCGCTAACTTGCGTACGTAATCCCTAACCTTCCGCAAATCATGAGGAATAACCTACGTTTCACCTTTATTGCAGTCCTTGCGCCTACCTTATCGGCACAGAGCTTTAACGTTGTGTCTTCCGTCACGGTCAGGACAATGAGTCTATATGCCGTGGCCTGGACGATGGGTAACGACACGATGGTACGTGGATGTAAGTACACGTACAGCTGCTGCGGCTGGCTGACGGCAGCGGAGGAGGCCAATCAGGAGACGGAGAACGGCAGCATGGACTATCTCGGCGGAAATTCATCGAAAGTCTTGAGATACAACGGCTTCGGGGCCCTTGTCTCTGATGATGGGCGTGGGATAACGTCGATTTCATACGACGGCTTCGGCAACCCTGTGAATGTTCAGTATGAGGGAAACAGGAGCACAACCAACGTGTATTTAGCAACAGGTGAGAAACTGAAGACAATGCATATGTTCAATATTGCGATGCAGGCGGGTATGTCCCTGTTGGCAGATGTAGGTGAGATGGCCGACGACATGAATATAGTAGGGGCAAAGGATAGGTATTCGGTGGCGTACCACGACAACGTGATCTACCGCAACGGCAAGCTTGACATGGTCCTCTTCTCAGGCGGCTACGCCACCGTCAGCGGAAGCACAGTCACCTTCCACTACTACACTCAGGACTACCTCGGCAATAACCGCGCTGTCATCAACGGCTCGACCGGGGCCATCGAGCAGACCGTCGCGTACTATCCCTGCGGGGGCATCATCGCCGACCTCGGCAATCCGACTGGAGGTCAGCCCTACAAGTTCGGCGGCAAGGAACTCATCACCGCCAACGGCCTAAACGAGTACGATTTTGGAGCGAGAAGTTACTATCCTGCTATCCTTGGCTTTACGAAACCTGATCCAAGATGTGAAGATTTCAATCACCTATCACCATATCTTTTCTGTGGAAATGATCCGGTAAACAATGTCGATCCTACCGGAGAAATCTTTGAGACTATATGGGATATTGGAAATGTCATATATGATGTAGGAGCAGCAGCTTATAATCATATAACGGGAAATCACGACAAGGCAATTGGAAATTGGGTCGATGCCGGAGTAGATGCTGCAGCAATGATTATCCCAGGAGTTCCTGCAGGTGCTTCAAAACTGTTTTCTACCGGAACTAAAGCTATAAAAAATATTGAGAAATCATCTGGTATCAAAAATACAGCAGAATTAGCTTCGGACATAGGTAAGCATACTCTAAATACATCTCTTGATGCTACAAAAGCAAACGAAGCTAGAAAAATTGGTAGATCAGGCAGACAAGCAAGATTAAAAGAATTAGGTGACGATCCTAAAATAGGAAAATCAGATCGCGCATGGATTAAACAAGAGCAAAAATTAATAAGTGAAAAAAGCGTACTGTAATTCGGGTACCACCTGGAAAGGAGTTAGCTCATCCAAGAGGAAAGGAAGCAGCTAAAGGATATTCATATAAAAAGGCTCAACTCCAACTCAAAAGTAATCATAAAATACAACATAAACATGATAATTACGGAAAGAAAAATAGATAAGGGAACTATTGAGGATAGGGGTCAATTTAGGCAACTCATTGTAACTGAGGCAGAATTTTCCTCCTTAATCAATAGTACTAAAAAAGTAAGATACAAATATACTGTAAAAAGAATAGTGGATACAGAAACCATTTGGCTTCTTTCCTCTGCGGAGGATAATATTCTCTCAATTGCCCACGATGGAGAAACCTGCATTCCGATATGGTCGTCGAAAGAGTATGGTCAAAATTACTGTGAAAATATGAGAGAAGAATATAAATGCAAAGCTATATCTTTATATGATTTTTTAAACTTTTTGGAGGAAAATGGTCATGAAAACGATTTGAAAGTAAGTGTCTTCCCCACTGTTAATGATTTATTGGGCTTGCTCGTCAGTATAGACGTCTTTATCCAAAGTGTGGATGAGGAACAAGAATGGTACTAACAAGTCTCCACTTTTAGAATATTGGTTTCTCTAATGAGCACTGGTATGATAATCGATGGTACGAGACAAAGAGTGTCCCCTATGTCGTGCGACCATCTCGCTGTATAGAGGTTGTGCTACACCTAGCTACAAAGAAAAATTAGGCAAAGTGGAATACACCTACAACATACATGGCCAGACCATAAAGATAGAGGGGCCTGGAATGACGCAGAACCTGTACTATGCCGATGGACCTGGTAAGAAACTGTACAACGGTTCGGTAAGTGCCATGACATGGACTATGGGAACCGACACGAGGGTACGTGGCTACAAGTACTCCTATAACGGTTATGGATGGTTGACAGCGGCAGAATACGGAGAAAACGATGACCTGTGGGCAAACCAGCACCGCTATACCGAGCGTTTTCTTAATTTCATGCTCAACGGCGGGGTACGCCGTCTGCAGCGTCATGGCCTGAAGGCTGACGGTGTCTATGGAAAAATAGACAACCTCCATATCTCATACGATGGCAACCGTATCAAGACGGTACTCGAGGACGCTGACCCAGTCACCCAGAACGGCAGCATGGACTATCCGGGAGGCAAGAAGGAACTGGAGTTCACCTACAATGATTGGGGAGCACTTGTCAGCGACCAGAGCAGGGGTATCACCAACATCAGCTACGACCGTTTCGGCAATCCAATCCGTATAACTTATTCCAACGGAGCCTATACGGAGAATGTCTATTCAGCAACCGGGGAGAAACTGAAGACCATCCACAGCACCAATGTGACAAGGCAGTCTGATCCATCCTCTGTATTCGAGAGTGTCCTCAACGAGTTTTCATTGGAATCAACCGATGCAGCTGCATCGACAGGGGTGACAGGTACCTCCACGACTGAATACCGGGGCAACCTCATCTACCGCAACGGCAACGTGGACATGGTCCTCTTCTCCGGTGGATACGCCACCCAAACCGGAAGCACAGTCACATTCCATTACTACACCTAGGACTACCTCGGCAACAACCGCGCAGTGATCAACGGCTCTACAGGAGCAATAGAGCAGACCATAGCCTACTACCCCTACGGAGGTGTGATAGCTGACCTCGGCACGACAGCAACCGCGGGCCAACCTTACAAATTTGGCGGCAAGGAACTGATCACGGCAAATGGCCTGAATGAATACGACTTCGGCGCAAGACGCTACTACCAAGCCATTCCGCATTTCACTTCAATTGACCCGATGGCCGAGAAATATCCGTGGCTTTCGCCTTATCTATATTGTGCAAACAATCCGGTGAATCTTATTGATCCAACTGGTATGGACACATGGACACTGGATTCAGAGGGTCATCTCGTGAGTCATGTAGAACATGATGAATACGATGAAATTGTTGTTTCGTATGGAGATGACAGAGCGGATGTCAGTTGGAGAGGAGGGTATGGTTCAATTTCTAAGCAATCGAACATAAAACGTAGCGATGAGAATGGAGATTCCGTTATAATTCTCAACAATGACGAAGATGGCATCGGGGTATTTGAAACGTTGGCTAAAGCTTGCGGTATAGAATGGCAGCATTTAAAAACAGGTGATGGAGTTGAAAATAGTGTAAATTACGTTACATCGTCCCACATAAAAGGAGAAGATGGGTCTGCATTTAATCTAATTACAGGCAGATTGTGCGTTGATGGTGTTCTTGTAACAAGAATAAGGGAGGCCAATCACAGCCATGCTGGAAACAGAATGTTTCCGTCAGGAATGGGAGCTCACGATAAGGAAGGAGATATATTTTTTGCGAGGTGGCTGGATCGCTTGGCTGGATATAAAATAAGTTACAATATATTTACACCCGGCTATGGTAAATATATCAACTATAATGCTAACTCCAAGGAAATAGAATTTATGTCCACCTATTCTGGTATGTGGGGTGACTAATAAAGATATATTATGGTTTCTCTGATATACAAAATGAATAATAACAAAATTAGATTTTGTTAAAAATTACATTTTAATATGATAACCTGTTGGTTGAATTAAATTAAAGCGTATTTCAGTTGACCGATTTTACGATGATTGACAAAATTAACATATTGAAGTACCGTCAAGGCAGCTATTTTAGCGGCCGTTCGGGTGAAAAGCCCGGTAGGCTGCTTGGCATAATTTCTAATCATCATAAACTGATCATTGAGCTTGAAGAAGAGAGTCTCTATTCTTTTTCGGAATCTTTTGTAAGCATAAGCCGGAGGTCTCCAGTTTTTTTGATTAAACCGATAAGGGACTTCAAGGGTTATTCTGGCCACGTCAAAGAGATTCTGCTGTATCTCTACGCTGATATACCCTTTGTCCCCGAGCATCATGCAGTCGCAGTATTCCCACTGCACATCCTGCAGATAACTGAGGTCATGCACAATGGCAGCAGTCATGTCGAAGGAGTGGATAACCACGCTTATTCCGCAGACTGCGTGAAGTTTATAGCCATAATAATGAAGACTGTCCCCTTTCTCTGCGTGAATACGCTTGAAAAGGTAATTTTCACCGTCGAACCCAAACGCCTCGGCAGTTGCCGACATTGCGATGACTTCAAGATTGGAGAACTTGGGTACAACGCCACAATATGGGCGATTCCCATTCTTGCCTACACGATTTCCTGCGAATTTCTTGTATATGTCAAGAATTTTTACGAACTTTACAATGAAGCTGTGGATATGTGCGATTTTAGTAATCAATGGTTTTGTCACCACTAATTTACTAAATTTAAGCGATATGTGCAACTTTTTCATTAAAATATTTTAAAAATTTAATTCAACCAACGAGTTATGATAGTAATAATCGTAAATATCATCATAAACATTCTAATGTTGTTTTATTCCATTAGTCCTGAAGAGGTGAGCGATGAAAATAATATATTGGAAATGAATGAACTTGAAGAGACAGTCAACCTTCCTATCACTAAAATTCTTGATGACATTCTTTCAGATTCAAATGCATATGATCAAAATAATAAAAACATCTATGTCTTTGGCATAACGACATTTAATCAAGGACTCAGGGTGGATGTTCATAAGGAAGCAAGGGGTAATATTAACGATGAACTTGAGCCATTAGGTTATATTCAACATAGTGGTAACATAATTATTATTGTGGCAGACAATTGGTTGGTTGAAGAAGGATTTGTCGAACAACATGCAAATCCCGATAAACTTTACATTAAGACTGAATGTCGACATCCAGGGGTAATCTATGATCCGGATTCTTGGTCATATTTGGTTAGAGAAGGTAACTTTTCGAGACACGTTGAAGGAATAGGTTGGGTATGGACATTGTGCAATGAGGAAACGGACAGGAGCAAACTCCACCGTTTTTTGATAGAGGCACCTAAGAGAACCAAGAACACATCTTCCAAATAAAACAATGAAAAAAATAGTGATTATAATTAAGTTGTTGTGCTTAGGTCTATTGTGCCATTCCCAGAATGTATATAGTGGCCAATCAACAATGAGCATTAACGAAGTCAACTTAACTGTAGATTCAATACTGAATGAGGTAATAAATGATGCCTATCGAAGGATGTCCAACGACTCAGCGTCAGGTTTTTATTCGGTGCTGATGAATGGATACAAAGGTGGGACTTTGGTGAAAGCCGTCAAAACAAAATGTGATACATACGAAATAAGAGATCATTGGGAAGGTTATGCTGAAGTGGACAGTAATAAAATTGTTATTGATTTTGGTATTTCAAAGTTCCGGCCTGTATTTATCACAACCTCGGAACCCTTGGCCATCGAGTTAAAGAGATTCGATGACATATCTCACATTATGGATATTAAATATTACTATATTTTGGATGACACCTATGCAATATATTTTCCTGAGTCAGGATGGATATGGTCAGATGGCAAACCTGATGAATAATATTACTGTATATTCCTACACCCAAGACTATCTCGGCAACAACCGCGCCGTAATCAACGGCTCCACAGGAGCAATAGAGCAGCTTAAGGCTTACTATCCCTACGGCGGCGTGATAGCCGACCTCGCCACGCCGGTAACCGGCCAGCCGTACAAGTTCGGCGGCAAGGAGCTGATCACCGCCAATGGCCTAAACGAGTACGACTTCGGAGCCCGCCAATACTACTCCGCCGTCCCCGCCTTCACCCGCATCGACCCGATGGCAGAGAAGTATCCCTGGCTCTCCCCATATCTCTACTGTGCCAACAACCCGGTGAATGCATACGATCCAGACGGCAATATTGTGATATTTGTAAATGGATTCCATTGTGGAGATGGAGGTCGTAGTGAATATTGGAATGGAGTGGATACATCAATCCGGCAATTGTTGAACGATGACCATGCAGCCTATATAGATGGATCTTTTGGAGGAATTACAAATCTATTATTTAGTGATATTTCTACAAAAAATATCAAAGCAAGCAATCGTATTAAAATGGGTTCTGAATTAGGAAACTTAATATCTAAAAGTATATATGATAGTCTTTCGGAAGGAGAAACTATCAAAATTATCACGCATAGTATGGGGGCTGCTTCTGCCAAAGGAGTTATCAAGGCTTTGATAAGGTATTCACGAAAAAATAAAATTCATCATAAAATAGTTCTTGAATTAGACTTAGCACCCTATCAATCGAATGAGCAAGAGGGTAATAAAGAAGTTACAACATATACCATATCCCATAAATATGATAAATTAGCTGGTTTATCTGGTATGAAAAACGCTAAAAATTTTCATACCAGAATGGATAAAGATGAAAGTAGTACAAAGACTGAACATGGTATTGCCTCATTTAAAGAAGAGGTGATTAAGTTAATTAAGGATGGTAAAATAAAAACTTCTGTTATTTACTAAGTAGCTCGCAAAAATCAATGATATGATAGATGCGAGATAATCTTGAGTCAGGTTGGCTGCGGAGAGAAGGAGCTTAGCGAGCTAAGCGACTGAACGACAATGCCAAGATGGCCAAGATTAGCCGCAGTTATCATGTCAAGATCTTTCAAGCTGCTTAGTTTTCATATATCGTTTAATTTTTGTGTGCTACTTAAAATAATAATATCATTAAAATGAATATAGGTTTTAATAATTTATTCAAGTATCTTTGCACCTCTTCTCTTTTGGGCTTGGTGTCGGCTATCTTTGTAGATTTCTTTTGGATGTCTTTAACTGGAGGAATACATATTATTGATGTAACTCTAAAAGAACCAATGGTCTTCTTGACCTGTTGGTATTTCGGTGGAGCTTTTTCTTGGATATTTTGTAAATCTAAAAAACATACAGCTTTGACTACATATTTATTTTCTTATTTAATTTTTATTCTAATGAGTATGATTTATGGTGGCTACGATGACCCATCAACAAAAGGATGGTATTATCTCTGTATAATTGGTTACGGAATTTTATGCTTACCAGCATATTTTGTAAATAAAGTTTACATTATTCCAAAGTTATTTTGAAAATTATCTCAATTTCTAACTTTTTTTACTTATTCTTTCGCATATACTGAAATAAGAAAGTTTGGTGTTATCCTGTTTCCAGGTGGCTATACTACTATAGACAAAGGATAGTGATGGATTATTCATTGATGTTGAGAATAAATTATTTGACACTGTCTTGGCCTGATAAAAGTTGATTGCATAGCTGAGAGGCACCATATCACCTGTGCGGGAGACGCTGTTGTAGAAGAAGATCGCCGGTCCATCCATCCCGCACCTCGCCATTATAAGCATCTCTATTGTGAGATAAATCATGATTGGTCACGATTAATCGGGATTTATCTAAGTCAACAAAATGATAGAAAGAAGCGTGAAGACCCTCAGTCTCCACGCTTTACATTTCAACATATTCTATCTTGTGATCGCTTACTTCACAATCATCTTGGTGGTGATGTCGCCCGAGCGGCGGATGTAGACTCCAGCCTTGGAAGGCTGGGCTACCTTGATACCGGAAATAGTAAAATACTCAGCTTCTTTTTCAGTACCAATAGTTTCTATGCCGGTAGTGCCAGGCAACTGAATATAAAAATTGTGCTCAAGGTTACCTCTGGTGATGCCATAACCCTCTTCATATGTAGCAATGGCTCCACCCGGGAAGGTAATTTTGCCATCAGTAAGATTACCATAGTCTAAAACAATTTCTTCATCATCCGGATCCATTCCGTTCTGAACTTCATACCATGACACGGAGAAAAGCTGTGCCTCACCATCTCCAGCATCTATACCAATTGGAGACGCCTCTATCATCACACGTGTCGGGTTTGATGCGTCAACAATAAGATAGTGGTGTCCTCCATGATTGGCAAGGTAACCATTCTCCTTGAAGAATCCGTAATTCGGATAGATATCTCCGTAAGGATCGACTAAACGGTATACTCCAGGCCTCTGTGTGGACTCTTCGATCTCAACCTGATATGAATCGCATTCCATATCTGAATAGGTATACCTCAAGAAAGCTTCGCTATACTCGCATTTGCCTAATGGTGTCCAGTTGGTAGAATCATCTTCCCTGCCATAGCAAATTGCAATTGCACTTTCTACCAATTCACCTTCGGCATTGAATGCACATGCTATCAGTGAGTGAACACCAAACGGAATGTTGTCACTGATTTCTCCGTCTTTCGCTACGGCACCCTTTTCTGATACTTCCTGCAGAAGCGCCTCGCGTAGACTGCCTGTGCAATCTTTCTTCCAACCCGGCACAACGAGATATTTCACTGATGCCACGTCTTTTCCTGCCATATAGGATGCGTTTAGCTCTCCCTTCTCAAGGCAGTTGTCGTTGACAGTAAGCATAAGTTTACTCAACTTTCGGTTTTAGTTATTTTATCTCTGCCTCTTTGCTTTCTCCCGGACGAGCGAAGCAAGTCCGTCCTCTAAAATGACAGCGTCTGTATATATGAGTGGCTTTCAAACTCATAATTCATGCATAGAATTATCCACATTGCGAGTCCTTTGCTACTCTGCGTGAGATTTAATTGCGCATAAATTAATAATTTATTAAATCAGAAACTTGAGTAAGTTTATATGACAAGAGACTCCGGTGGCAGCCGCCAAGACCATACGCCGCCTCCGAAATCTCTTGTTATGAAGTTGTGGTAGAGGTTATTGTCCTATGAGCTCGACTACAGTGCTTGTATTGTGATGCCAAGTGAACACATTGAGCCCGACTTTCATAAGGTAGTCGCCGGAATAGATCCTGTTGTTTTCGGGAAATTTGGGTTCAGTTCCAGGCATAAGGTTGATTTCTTTGACAAGATATTTCTTGTTGGGATCAAGGCCCTGAAGCTTCACAGCCTGAAGTTTCTCTTGAAATCTTGGAGCAAGATCATAGGCAAACAATACTGCCATGTTCTTTGATTTGTCGACATATTCCACTGCCGCGTGGTTGGTGTCGTAAGGAGACACAAGGCGATATTGGTCGCCGTCCATGACTGCAGGTTGCAGGCGTTTCCAATTTGCTACAGCTTGCTGACAGAATTCAAGTTCTTCAGCCGTAAGCTCATGAAGTCCTATATCAAATCCAAGTTTGCTCATGGCAGCTACGTCTGTACGGAATTTGATTGATGTGTTCTTATTCCAGCTGGTGACATGGGCTGCCATAGCCTTTGCTGGGAAGAACTGAGAAAATCCCCATTGGATATAGATGCGCTCAATAGGATCGGTATTATCAGAGCACCAGAATTCAGTGAAATATTTGAGAGCTTCATAATCACAACGTGCACCACCGCCGGAGCATAACATCATGGGCACATTTGGATATTTTTCTTTGATACGCTTGAGCACATTGTAGAGTCCTCTTACGTGGTCTATATAAAGCTGGCCTTGCTTATCCTTTGCATAAGGGGAGTAGATATTGGTGATGGGGCTATTGCAGTCCCATTTGAAATATGCCACGTCCGGATTTTCTTTAAGGATTTTGTCGACCACTCCATATACATGATCTTGCACCTGTGGGTTGCTAAGGTCGAGCACAAGCTGATTGCGGTAGTAATATGTATCGCGGTTGGGCTGTTGTATGACCCAATCCGGATGCTTCTCATAAAGTTCACTCTTGGGATTGACCATTTCCGGCTCTATCCAGATACCAAACTTCACATCAGCTTCCTTCGCAGCCTCTACAAGCGCGGGGATGCCACCGGGAAGTTTATCGTGAGTCACTTCCCAGTCGCCAAGGCCCGCATGGTCGTCTTTGCGGGGATATTTGTTGCCAAACCATCCATCGTCAAGCAGAAACATATCCACTCCGAGATGCTTGGCTTCTTTCATGAGCTGTGCAAGTATTTCCTGATTGAAATTGAAAGCAGTATTTTCCCAGTTGTTGAGAAGTGTCAGTCGCTCACCCTCGCCATCTTTCAGTTCATATTTGCGGGCCCAATCATGAAGATTGCGGCTCCCCTGGCTTGTTCCGTCATAACTGAGAGTGAAGATAAATTCCGGTGTGGTAAACACTTCGTTGGCTTTCAACTCATAATTGGAAGCATACGGATTAATGCCGGGGATGACGCGGAGATTACCGACGTTATCCACCTCAAATGTGAAGCGGAAATTTCCTGTCCATCCGAGTGTACCCATCAGCACCTCCCCGCTATGTTCCTTAGCAGGTCCGTTAAGGCCTATTTCAAAAAATGGATGTGTATGCATTGCTGCTCGGCTTCCAAGCTTGGTGTCGATCACTTTCTTGCCGAATTGCAGTTGCTGCGTACTCATCTGTGCTTCCTTAGCCCAGTCACTGTTAAATTCCGTCAGCCAATATTCAGGCTCGTTGAAATATAGCATGGCTGAGGCATATTGCGACAGAGTAATTGGCTTTTTCTCCTGATGTGATATTTCCGACCAAGTCTTGATGACATTTTCTTTTGGATATGCCACATAATTGAGAGTCACATCCACCGGATATTTGTCATCGCGTAGTTGGATGCGAGTATGTATCCCTCCGGGCACAGCCTCTTGTGAAGAATCTACATAGTAGAGATAAGTAGTCATATTCCCGTCGGAGTGGGTAATACCGAGAGCAGGCTCAAAGAAATCCTCGTTGCCCGAGGTAGAATATGCTTCCCATCCTCGTGTGGATACAGAGCCATCAGATGCCGCGTGTTGGTGCCATGAAAAGTTACTTAGGTCTTCTGTATGCAAAAGTTTTGGCCCAAGATAAGTTTGATA
Organism: uncultured Sangeribacter sp.; assembly: GCA_964432215.1. GTDB lineage: Bacteria > Bacteroidota > Bacteroidia > Bacteroidales > Muribaculaceae > Lepagella. The sequence goes on along the minus strand of CAYSMP010000021.1, from coordinate 22,151 downwards.
TAGACGGTTGTTGGGTCCGACTTGAAGTACAAGGTCGGTATCATCCGTTGCAATACGGATAATTTTGTTTTTTTCGGTCTGCGCCCCGGCTGACAGGGCAACTGCAACTGACAGTGCAGCTGAGATCATAAGTTTCATGCTATTACCTTTTAGGTTGGTTATAATGATTAAACAATCTTTCTACCTAAGATTATCTCCTGATGAATGAGATTTTATCTATTTATAGGCTATGCGAAATTAAAAATGCAACGTTGCGCTGAATTCAATAGTAAATGGTCGAAGGTAACTGCCACTCATATAATACTCCTTATATTTGCCGCTATCTTCTTTGCTGAGAAGCTCTGCTCCATTGATAGTGCCGCTTGCCCCTTTCTGGTTGAGGAAGTTGATTACTGTGCAGCCAAGATCGAGATTTTTGTTGACTGTCCAGTTTATTCCCCCGAAGGTCTCCCATCTTCCATTGAAGAATAATGCATTAGTGAGATTGGCATAAGTCTTTCCAAAGTAACGGAACGATAACCAGAATCTGAATTTCTCATTCAATTGATAACTGGGGTCAAGTTCGATAAGAATTTGCGGTATTTCTTTTACTATGTTGCCGTTTGCATTTAAGTCGGGCACTCCTTCAAAGGGCGACTTGATGTAATAATTGTCGTATGTAGGTTTTTGCAATGTGAGAAGGGCATGGAGATTGAATCCCTGCAATGGATGGATTTCTGCTGATGTGGTCCATCCGAGAGTCTTTATACTATAGATCAGGAGGGTTGTCTTCGACTGGGTAGTGCCTGGTTTTGTTACATTCTGCTGGTCGATATTATTAGACTTTGCAATGTATGTCACCATGGAAGTAAGGTCTATCCAATTATTGCGATATGTAATACCTCCACGAATCAATGGTATTGTCACGCGCTTATATTGTTCTTCAGTAGGGCCGGTGCCTGCATATTCGTTGATACGCGGATATCGGGTAGCAACGGTTGCATCAGCTGTCAGGCCAAAATGCTTATTGATATTGTATATTCCCTGTATGGAAGCTGCATAGTTTATCTTGTTTTTCAAGACATTGTGTGGCTCAATCTTTACGATGGTAGAATTACCCTCATTATCGGTATAAGTGTGGGTATCGCCGATATGGAACCCGGAATAACGTCCGTAAGGTATTTGGTCGGCACTCATTCGGTAGTACTCCAGCCGCCCACCAAAGTAGAGATTGAATTTAGGGGTGACTTGCCAATTATCGGTAGCATATATCGCAGCCTTATTCTCATACCCCTTTGTATATTCCGGCGACAGCTCGTTGAAACCATAAAACTGACTGAAAGAGCCATCTGTGTTGTGCTTGACAAGAACTGTAGGGTAGGAAGACACCGTACCATACCATTGGAAGGAAGATGAATTATAATTAAGGTGATAATACCACTCATTCATTCCAATACGAACATCATGGTTGGCATATGTTTTGTTTAGTTCAGCTGTAAGGAGAGCATTGCTTACTTTGCCTATATGTAGCCATGTGCGCCTCCCTTCAGCCAGCCCTTTATAAGGGATATCTTCTCCAGGCTTATAAAGACTGTCTGTTTGAGTGGTTTCAAATATAGAGCTGCCACCGAAATCGCATAAATTGGCATGTGGAGCTATCATGTATTTTGCGTTTATATTAAGTTTGTAGTTATCTCCAAACGTTAAGTCGAAATGTGCTGTAATGTCATGTGCATAATTGTCGGTGAAGTCGCCCCAGCGTCCTTTTTTCATTTGTCCATCCATTACGTCCATATATTCAAACTCGCCTCCTATTGGAGCATAAGAAGTTGTTCCCAATGCAAAGCCCGGGATCTCCTTCACACTGCCATCTCCAATATATACAAAAGGAGCATTGTTGATCATTGAGCCAAGTGCGTTGCTCTTTGAAAACTTATAGAGTAGACTTAATTTCCCTTTCGTGAAGAGACGTGTAAGACCAAGATGGTATATCTGAGTCCTATCAGAATAGTCAGTAAATTTTATTTTGAAATAACCGGGATCAAAATTCTGATATATACTGGCAGTGTACAACCAATTTTCTCCTATTCCTCCCGATACATTAAAATCAAAATTTTGCCACCCAAATGTGTTGGTCCGGTAGTTGAATATTGCTTTGAAATCTTTCTGTCCGAAATTGGAGTAGCTGTCAACTGAATAAGCGATGTTTCCGGTCTTTATTGCAGATTCCATTGGATTCATAAGTCCGACTGTTCCCAGGCTCGCATCACTCCTCCAATGCCGTGCTAGTTGATGTACCGTTGAAGAATAGACTGCCGGCAATCCATTCTCATATACATTGACATCTTCGCTTGGCAAACCTATTTGAATTTCTCTTGGTTTGGTAGCATCAGATGCATTGAGCATCACATTTCGCTCTTCTCCTTTCCCACCGGTTGGGATACTGTCTGTAGCAACATTTGCCATGATATTGGTAGCCAGTAGAGTTACGGCTAAAAAAATAAATAGGGTTTTCATGAGGTGTGATTGGTTAACTGTTACTGAGTTTTTTGGCAAAATTACAACGGCCTCCCCTACAAGTCAATACCAAGTAAGTTTAAGGTAGTGAATAAGTATGGTCTGTAGAAATTAAGTTTCAGAAAATTAGCTGGTTAGTATCTATTCTAAATAGCTTGCAGGTAGTGTTGTAAAAGTAAAAATTATTTATTAATTTTGCATTCACTAAAAAAAGAGATATGAAATTCAGACTTTACATAGCCATAATAATGTTTGTTTTATGCCATCTTCAGTCTACGGCAGAAGATGCAGATATGTTGCGTCTTGACCATGAAATATCCAGACGTGAAATTTATCAGAAACAAAAACAGGATCGTATGGACAGCTTGTCTCAGATGACTATGGTTATGGAGTCAAAGGAGAAGAGTCTTGATCTGTATGAGAAGCTCTTTTTGGAATACCTCACATTTAACTTTGATTCTGCGATGTTGTATGTGGAGCGGGCAGAAATGCTTGTGGAGCCAACGGATAGTTATGATATTAAGTCGAAGGTACTGATACATCGTGCTCTGTCGCTCGCTACCTCCGGACATTTTAGTCAGGCAATAAATATTTTGACAGGAATTGACAGTGGAAAACTTTCCATCAAAGTGCGTGAAGAATACTTTGCTGCGTGTGAGTGGACGTATGGAGTATGGGCAGAATATGCTGATAAAAGGTCGGTCGCTCCGGAATTAACTAAGAAGAGTACGATGTATCTTGATTCGCTTATTGATGTGACTGACCATGCAACTCCTGAGTACTCATATAGATTGGCTGAGAAACATCTAAGGAAAAAGGACTATATACCGGCTGAACAGGAATATCTTTCCGCACTTCGCCGTTTGCCCGTAGACGGTCGGCTTTATGCTCAGGCTGCATATGCTCTTGCCCTTACCTACAAAGGACTTGGTGATAAAGAAAATTATAAGAAGTGGATTGTCAACGCCGCTATTTCCGATCAGAAAATTCCTCTCAAAGAGAATCTTGCACTTCAGGAGTTGGCGATGTATCTTAATAATGAGGAGGGGGATCTCGAAAGAGCAAATACATATCTAAAGTTGGCTTTGGAGGACGCAATTTTCTATAATAATAGACTTAGGATGCTTGAAGTAGCAGAGAAGATTCCGGATATTGCCAATGTATATCAAGATACTATTCGAAAGCAAAACCGCCGGTTAAAAAATTTGGTCTGTATTATATGTGGTCTTATATTGATATTGGTATTGGTAGTAGTTCTTATATACCGTCAAAGACAAGCAGTTGTACGCTCAAAGGATGCTTTAGCTGATCTCAACGAAAAACTTCAGCAATTAAATCAGCAGCTTAATCTGACTAATAAAACTCGTGAACAATATGTCAGCCTATTTATGGATCTATGTGCTGCTTATATCGACAAGCTCAATCGTTTCCCAATGGTCCTAAAGCTAAAAGTCAAGCAGATAGACGATCTTAATTCTGTAGCTGACAGATATGTAAGACCCACGGAAGCTGAAACAAGAGAGATGTTTAAGAACTTTGATACAGCATTTCTGCGTCTTTATCCAAATTTTATCAGTGAATTCAACTCTTTGCTGCAGTCAGAAAAGCAGGTTTCTCCTAAAAAAGGAGAATTATTGAATACTGACTTAAGAATATATGCTCTTGTGCGTATGGGGATCACTGATAGCAACAAAATAGCTACATTGCTGTTTCTTTCTCCACAAACTATCTTTAATCATCGGACGCAAATGCGTAACAAAGCAAAAGATCGAACTACTTTTGAACAAGAAATCAGTAATCTTTGCATTACTGTGTAGATTGATCAGGTAATTACTTTGAGGTCTAAATATTTAAGGCATATTTAATGCTCAAAAACAGAAATATATAAGATGGACATGAAGAATAGAAGTCTTGCCATAGCTATTTTGATAATTGTCGGTTGCTTTTCAGCTTTATCCACAGGCGTTGACAGGAAGGTGATAGAAAAGTTGCGTTTAAATTGTTCATCTGCAATGGAACGACGTGATTTCAAGACTGTCAGAAAGATTGCCAATGAAATGTATGACCTTACTCTTCAGGATAGCAACTCAAGTGCTCATGGCAATGCCTGTTTTTATTTAGGAGCGTCTGAGCTATTTGTCGCTGATAGCGAGAAAGGTGCGGATTTGTTGCGTAAGGCATTGGAAATTAGTGAAACCAATCATAATGATAGTCTGACGGGTAAAGTCTACAATTGTCTTGGAATATATGAGGCTAAAGTAAATGCAAATTATTATCTCGCCCAGCAATTGTTCTTACGAAGCCTTGAGTATCCGGATATGAACGGAAGCGTCTATAGCAATCTCGCACAACTTGCCCGTCTTCAGAAAGACACTACTGGAATGGCATATGCCCGTGAGTGTTTTCAATATGGTATAGATAACAATGAACCATATTACGTGTACAGTGGCCTGATATCGATGACAGAATTTCAGATACAAATGGAAGATTACTCCGGTGCTGAAGCTACATTGCAAAAGGCTCGCAGAGAGGCTGATATCCAGCAATATGCCGACAGAAGTCGATTGGATTTTCTATATGCCGTCATTCTCAGTCATCTTAATGATACTTATAAGTCAAATGAAATATTGCTTTCTCTTCATGACTCTGTACAGGCAAATTATCCCATATATCTTGCTGAATTGCAATTTGTGATAGGTAAAAATTTCGAGAAACAAGGAGATTTGTTGGCCTCCAACGAGTGGCTTGAAAATGCAATTCAAACTGGAAAGGATAATTCGTCAAGTGATTATATTGGTATGATTTATCGTCAGCTTTCCGACAATTATCATGCACTTGGAGACGATATGTCTGCCCTTAAGTATATGGCTAAGGCTTTGGATTTTCAGGAAAATGCATCAAAGTCAGAACGGGAGCGTATGATAAAAGAAAGAACGATGACAGATATGATGATGAAACGCGAAAAAGAGATTGCTGTGGCAAAGCAAAAAATGCAAACCAATAAGATTGCAATGCTGTCTTTTGCCTTCATATCTCTGTGTCTGTTGATTATAATTATCTATGTGGTGCGCTCCTTGCGTAAAAGAAATAATTTATATAGGCATATAGTAAGCAATAATCTTGCATTGATTAAGGAAAAAGAAAGGTTCATGACAAGGATAGAGGAGTTGGAGAGTCTTGCAGAGTGCAATGATGCAAAAAAATCACCTAATCTAAAACCATCTAAGTCTAAATCATTGTTTGATTCTTTGCAATCTCTGATGTTGGATAAGAAACTTTATCGTAATCCTCTTTTGACGAGGGAGGACATAATAAGCACTTTAGAGACTAACTCGACTTATCTCACCAATTGTATAAAGGAAAATGCAGATATGAACTATTCTCAATACATCAATTCTTTCAGGGTGGCAGATGCTATTGGGATTCTTTCTGATAAGAATAGATTATCCACGCCCATAAAAGACATATCTGAAGAGGTTGGTTTCAATTCACTGACTACTTTTTTCAAACTCTTTCAGCAGGCTACCGGAATGTCTCCTGCCGCTTACCGTAAATCTTTGTCAATTCTTTGACGTTTTATTAGCCATAATCTACGGCCGGCATTCTGCTTGATGAATAGCTTTGGACTCTCATTTTTCAAATTTTTGAAAAATGAGAGTCCATGCTTTATGTAGATATATTATTTATTATCAATGCTTTTTACATACTTATATTTAAAAATTTCAAAATTAAAAATTTGATAATTTCAATTTTTCTTGGTTGATGGCTTTTGATGTAATTTTGCGTATGGTTTACGAAATTTATTGACTCATTGCCAATATCAAAAAGGATTAAAAGCTCGCAAAAGTTAAAGATATGATAAATGCGAGATAATCTTAAGGCCGCTTGGCATTGTCGCACTTATCATATCAAGACCTTTACGGCTACTTGGTTAATATAGATCGTAAATTTTGAGCTAACTAAGGATAGTATATTAATTGAAAATTCTGATATATGAAACTACAAAATATAATTATTTTTTCCCTTTCAATCCTATGGATAATGGGGTTCTCAGCAAATGCGGTGAGAGCGATTTCTGAGCCAATTATGATACAGCAGAAAGATGGATCTTCAATATCGTTGATAGCCCATGGAGATGAGAATGGTTTTACTACTTTCACTACCGATGGTATACCCGTTGTCAAAAATGCAGCAGGCATATACGAGTATGCAGACCCTAACAAAGGATTTATTCCTTCCGGCGTTAAGGCTGCTTCTAAAGATTCTCGATCCATTCTTAACAATGAATGGCTTTTATCAAATCCTTATCCTGCAAAGATACCTGTACTTAAAAGAACTGCAAGAAAAGTTAGTGTCAATGATAACAATGGATATATTAGAATCTCCAATTATCCTACTGTCGGTCGCCCAAAAGCGTTAGTTGTGCTTGTCGAATTTGCTGATTGTAGTTTCTCGACGATGGATGATGCATACAACTACTACGACGGGATGCTTAACGAGCCTGGTTTCTCTTATAAAAATGGGGCAAATGGTTCTGCACGTGATTTCTATAATTATAGTTCTGCCGGTCGTTTTGATCCAGAGTTCATAGTAGTAGGACCGGTTAAACTTTCAAAGACCGTTGCTGAGTATGGAGCTGACCTTGACGATAAACTCGATCCCAATGCTTGGCAGATGGTCACAGAGGCATGTCTGGCCATCGATTCCGAGGTAAATTTCGAGGATTTTGACACTGACAACGACGGATACGTAGACAGTATCTATTTCTTTTATGCAGGATTCGGGGAAGCTGACAGTCTGAAAGGAGATGCCATATGGCCTCACAATGGTCTTTTGAAAGACAACTGGGGTGTGGATTTGGAACTTGATGGCAAGATTATCAACAATTATGCCTGCAGTAATGAGATACGATTCAATAGTGCCCCTCTTTGGTTGCCGGTTGGAATCGGCACTTTTGTACATGAATTTGGCCATGTTTTGGGGCTCGCTGACCACTACGATACGAAATATTCATCAGGAAGAACCGGAGTGGAAGATTGGGATACCATGGCAGCCGCCTCTTATAGTAACAATCAGAATACTCCCCCCGCTTTTTCTGCTTATGAACGTGCTGCTCTTGGTTGGATGCAACTTCAAAGTGTAGAATGTGATGCTCCCGGGATATTTTCGGTTACTCCTTTGACAGATGTTGATCCCCATGCTTTGAAAGTTGAAGTGGATGGAAGCGAAGGAAGGGAATTTTTTGTAATTGAAAGAAGAGACAATCTTGATTGGGATTGCTCATTGCCTGCTCATGGATGTTTGGTATGGCGCATTGCCGAGGATCCTGCGTTATGGTCTTCAAATACTATCAATGTAGATCCTTCGAATCAGCATATAGATATTATTGAAGCTGATGGGTCTGAGAATAAGGGGTCTTATTATGGTGATGTTTTTCCGGGTGCTTCAAAAGTAAAGACGTTTGATTTTTATTCGCTTGATGGAGAAAAGGTGTTTGGCTTTAATTACGTAGAGCAGTATGAAGATGTCACAGAGATTATACTGGACGGCACTTCTTTTTGCCCTACAGCTCCAATTATAGATTTAAAAGAAGTACATGGTTCTCAGTTCTTGTTTACGTGGGTGCCACAGGAGGATGCTCTCGGATATATTCTGAGTGTTAAAGATGGCATGGAAAATTCGTTGCCTGATTTTGATAATGTGTTTTACGCCAGTCCCACTGATATATATGTTTCTGACTTAAAGCCCATGTCGGAATATACTGTGAGCTTGCAAGCTGTAGCGGGGTCTTATAAATCAGAGCCAACCAGTGTCTTGGTATTGACCGGTGAAATTGAATTCTTTGAAAGCAAACCTACCGGGGTAATTGCTCGCCAATCAGAAGATGGAACGGTATTCGCTCAATGGGATGAAGTTATCGGCGCAAGTGACTATGAGGCATCGATCTACAAATTAGTTTCAGTCGATGCAGAAAGAATCTTCTATGGTTTTGAGAATGGGATAGAGGATATGCCGGATGGTTGGACCACCTCTTCTACAAAAATTTCTAAGTCGATGTTTGGAAAGAAAACTCCATCTTTGCAATTGACTGAGGATGGTCAGAGCATAGAATTTGATTATGATAATAGCGATATATTGAGTCTGGAATTATTTCATAGGTCCCAAGTTGAGAGCAACCGACTCCGCATTGAGGCATTTGATGCAGCTGGGGTTATGGTATCGGAGAAATATATTGATGCATCTTCGTCAGGAGAAGTATATGAATGTAGTTTTCCTGAGAATATCAGGAAGGTGGTTGTGACATTCATTCGATCCAGTGGCTATATGATTCTTGATGATATTTCAATAGATTTAAGCAAGCAAGAGTTTTCTCCGATTGAGTCTTATACTTCTCTGTCTACTGATGGAAATTCTCATATCGTGTTAAAGAATCTTCCAAGCATGGATAACTATTACTTCAATGTTAGAGGTAGGAAGGGCTCGGAGTATTCATTGTTCTCAGATATGGTTGAGATTGTCCGTCAGCCGAGTGGTGTGACTGAGAATATCTATATCAGAGAGGGTGATCAGTATTACGATTTATCCGGGCGAGTGGTAAGTTCCGATGACTTAAGGAATGGGATATACATAGTTAAATCCGCCGGGAAGGTCAGGAAGTATGTGATAAAGTAATAAAACGTTATAAACAACAACATTTATGAATGCAAAATCTACATTATTCGTGAGTTTCAGCCTCCTTGTCTCTTTGGCAGCTCAGGGTGAAGTTCCCTCAATGGGGTTTGACGGATTTAATCTCCGTATTGCTCCTCGTGACCCCCAACCTCAGGTGAATGCCAGAATCCTTCCTAAAGATCCAACAGCACATCTTTCAAAAGGAAATGTAGAATCTGACTATCGATTCATCGGTTGGAATTCGGCCGTTCCTGAATCCCCTGCATTTGAGAGTCGTTCTGCTTCGCAGGATGAAACATTGGATGAAGTGACCGGCTCATATCTTGATGGTAGACTCATGAGCAAGCAGACATTTGAATTTACAGAAAATGGTAAGCCTCTCATTTGCACAAACTATGTCGCTTCTTCAGATGGAAAGAGCTTTGTATATAATGGGCATTTTGCGTATGAATATGATACATCCGGACGCGTTATAAGTGCCGAGAAGGTCACTGTTGACGGTTCGTCTGTCCGTTATGAATATGTATATAAAGGTGCTGACCCTATATTTAATCAGCAGATTGCATATCATATGGATTCTCAAGGAGAGTGGATGCCATATCAAAAAGGGGAGTATGAATATGATGCCAACTACAATACCACAAAAGAGACGTATTCTCAGTGGATAGAAGGTGACATCCAGGATTGGGTTCCGGTATTAATGAATGATGCCACTTATGATGCACTTGATCGTCTGACATCTTATTTCCCTTATGTATGGGATGCTTCTTCATCAGCATGGGTAGGTAATAATAGCGGAGCTGTTGCAGGACAACGATTTGTATACACTCAAGCTGGTGAGGATGCTTTGCAAGCAGACTACACATGGGAAAACGGTGCGTGGCTTGAATATCATCACTATAATTATACCTACAACAATGCCGACCTTTTGATCCTAAAGGAAAGTTTGTATTGGAACAGGGAACTTCAGGATTGGAGTGGAAACGATGCTTATGGTGAATGGGGCGATATTCAGAGAAACTCCAAGGAAGAATATGAATATGATGAGTTCGGGCGCGTCATTTTGTGTAATGTCTATAAATTCAAAAATGGCTCTCTTAAAAATAATTACCGCGAGACATGGAGTTATGAAGCGCTGCCGGACAATTGTTGGAAAAAGGTCTATATTCAAGGTTCAGTGGTGACAAGCACCGGAGAATTTATGCCTTACGCTAAGACCGAGAACACATATAACAGTCATGGTTCGGAAATACATTATATTTCTTATAATGCAGGTGACAATGAGGATGAATGGATTCCAAAGGAAGAAGAAATTCGTTATATGATGAGTGAAGGCAATTGGTTTCTTGGTGGTGTTTACTACTATTATGTCGATGGAGTACGCTATAATTCTTCGAAGGAACGATTCTATTATGCAGATGACTTTGACCCATATGCCGGTTATGAAACTCCATATGAGGGGCGCCATTGGGTAGCAGGAAATGAAACAGAAGATGGTTGGAGAGCCAAATCTATAGATCAGTTTACATGGGGACCTCGTGAAGTCATGACAGCATATCTTGGTTATAATTGTTTGTCGGGTCATCCTTGTGTGGAGTCTGGATTTGAAGTGGAGTATGACTTTTCAGCAGATTGCAGTAAGATTTTCATGTGGCCCGATTCAAACAAAGGGGATGCTTTTTATGAGAACAAGACTCTTAAATCCACTCATCATTTGAACGGTAGATCAGATATGGGGGTCAATGAATGGAATGATGCTATTTCATATGAGTTTGTATATCATTATTCTCCTCGGACTTCTGATGTTAAATCTGTTTCAACGTCTTCGGATGTAGTTGAAGTGGCTCGCTATGACATTATGGGGCATAAATTGGCCTCTCCGGTACCTGGCTTGAATATCATAGAATATTCGGATGGAAAAGTGAAGAAAGTCATCTGTAAGTAACTCGACTTTCTCAAGCATAAGCAAAGGTCATTATGACCCATAAGTTGAGTTTCGAAATATAAATAATAGGTTCAGCTTTCTTGCCTTAAATCCTCTTAATCAAAACTTAAATTGAGAATGCTGTCCTTAAATTAATAGAAGTCGTGGTGTGATTCTTCAAACCACGACTTCTATTTCCTTTGTATCTGATTCTTTAAGTTTTACAAACTACTTATGTTATAACCTCATAACCACCTAACCTCATGACCTTCAACTTTCATTTACGGAAGTTTAGTTAATCAGTATTTCGAAATTTGTTTGAACACCTCCATTATTTTTTTATTGAAAAATTTTTAGATTTCAAAAATATTTATGAACTTTGTTCTCGAAGTTGTTTAACCATTATTCTTGAATATGGGTTTATACAATTTTATCTGGAATGCTTACCTAACGAATCAATATATGAGACGCTTTATTACGATATCTTCTATTATTTGTATCTGTCTGCACGGCTTAATTGCATATTCTGCGCCGAAGATAAATTTGGCTGGTAAATGGCAAGTGACTTTACCGGATAATGATGTTTCGTATTCCATTTCTTTGCCTGGCACGACTGATGATGCAGGCTTGGGAATAGCAGATACTCTTTCGCCTCTGCTAAAAAAACCACAGTTGCTTCATCTTACAAGAAAAAATCGATTTGTTGGGAATGCTGCGTATTCCCGTAGCATTGATGTCCCAAAAGACATGGCTGGAAAACCATTGAAATTAAGTCTGGAGAGAGTTTTGTGGAAAAGTTGCTTGAGTGTTGATGGCAAACCAATCGGGGATTGTCAGGAGAGTCTCACTACTCCTCATGAGTTTATTATTCCTGAAGGTCTGACTCCCGGCACTCATACCTTGACACTAAATATAGACAACACAAAACAATACGAAATATCTACCAATAATCTTGCTCATGCTTATACTGACGACACTCAGATAATGTGGAACGGCGTATTGGGTGACATGACCCTTTCAGTAATTCCGGACATAGAAATATCCGATTTGCAAGTCTATCCTGATGTGAATTCTTCTGCCGTATTGGTCAAAGCTACGATAAATAACTCTTCAAGAAAACGACAGTCCGTAGATCTTGATTGGCAGATTGACGGTCTTAGCAATTCAAATCCCCTTAAGGGCAATGGCAAAGTTCGTTTGGCTTTGGGTGAAAACAGAATAGAATTCTTAGTAAAAGACCAAGCCTTGTCTAAATCTCTTTGGTCAGAATTCAATCCTCATCTTCTTTCTCTAAAATTGAACATCCCAAAATCTTTCGGATCAAGTAAGGAAGTCCGGTTTGGCATGAGAGAGTTTGCAAGCAAAGACAAGAAATTGACAATAAATGGCATTCCGGTTTTCCTGCGAGGCACTCTTGAATGCTGTGTATTTCCATTGACCGGTACGCCTCCTACCAAGGAAGAAGGTTGGAAGAAGGTTTTTGAGACAGCAAAATCATGGGGCCTTAATCACTTGCGTTTCCATTCATGGTGCCCTCCCGAGGCAGCCTTTAATGTTGCTGACAGCATAGGATTCTACCTTCAGGTAGAATGTCCGCTATGGAGTGTTGACATTCTTCCCGGTAAAGAAGGGGCCAACGGGGAAATGAAAAATTTCATCTTGGAAGAATACAATAGGATTGTCAAAAATTATGGCAATCATCCCTCCTTCTGTATGATGACTGTAGGCAATGAGCTGCAGAAGGATTTTGATTGGCTTAATGAAATGACAGAGCATATGCACCAGACTGATCCTCGACATTTATATGCTGTCTCTTCATTTACATTTGAAAAGGGGCATGGTGGACATGCGGAAAGAAACGATGATTTCATCGTGACGCAATGGACCGACGATGGATGGGTACGTGGGCAGGGTGTATTTGATAAGGAACCACCTTCTTTTAATAAAAACTATGCCTCATCAATCGAAAACCTCACCGTTCCTCTAGTAGAGCATGAGATAGGTCAGTATGCAGTCTATCCTGATTTGTCGGAAATCGATAAATATACAGGTGTGTTGGACCCTATGAATTTCAAAGCTATCAAGCTTGATTTGGAAAAGAAAGGGAAGTTGCACCGCGCCGATGAATATCTTAATGCTTCGGGGCAACTGGCAGCCATCCTCTATAAGGAGGAAATTGAGAGGGCATTAAAGACTCCCGGCGTTAGCGGAATCCAGTTGCTTGGATTGCAGGATTTCCCAGGACAAGGAACGGCATTGGTAGGATTGGTGAATGCATTTTGGGATTCCAAGGGGATTGTCGATGCCGAGTGGTTCCGCAGATTCTGTTCTCCCGTTGTTCCTTTGGCCGATTTTGAAAAAGCCGTCTATACGGATGGAGAGACGTTTACTGCGGATATAAAGATTGCTCAATATTCCCCTGCGGAGGAGCCGGTGGATGCAATTTGGAGAATAAAAGATGGTGGCAAAGTTATTGCTGAAAATAGCATAGCCGGGATTGCGCTGACTGCCGGAATTAATGAAGTTGGGAAGATAGAATTGCCTTTAAATTCAGAAGGAAAATCAAAAAGATATGAATTGTCGGTCGAAGTGCCTTCATTAGGTGCAAGAAACTCTTGGAATATATGGGTATATCCTGAAAACGACAATATCGACTTTGGAGAAATAGTGGCAACTGATAGCTTCAACGAAGCTATGAAGAGTGCCCGTTTAGGTAAGAAAGTCTTGTTTTCACCTTCGTTGGATTCGATAGATGGAAAGAATTCAAAGTTTGTTCCGGTGTTCTGGAGTCCCGTTCATTTCCCGAATGAAGCAGGAGCCATGGGAATACTATGCAATCCAAATCATAATGCTTTGGCATCGTTCCCAAATGATGGTCATACCGATTGGCAATGGTGGCATCCTATTAAAAGGTCAAAATATGTTGATATTTCCGGAATAGAGGGAGTGACACCAATCATAGAAATGGTGGATAACTTCACCACCAACCGAGATCTTGCAGTCTTGTTTGAGACTAAGATAGGAGATGGATCTATTATTTTCAGTGGTATAAATTTCCTTTCAAATGGAGGCAATGTCAATACCACTGCAAAAGATCTTGATCATGCGAGTCGACAGCTTCTTACGAGTATAGTAGACTACATGAAGTCGTCTTCCTTCACTCCTACGCAAGCTATGTCAGAAATAGACTTGATGAAATTGCTGAATATCTCACAATAATTGAAAAATTCAGTATATTTTCTTAATTTGTCAATATTTGTTTGGTCGGTCTTGATATTTTTTCTATCTTTGTGTATTCTTTCGCAGGGCGCGGCTATTCGGTGGATACCTACGCATTCTCCGCATCCCGTGTTCTCTGTATGAACCTGACAAACCTAAAATTTAGATACCTAAGCTGATGAAGAAAATACTCTGCGCAGCAATCTCTATCTTTGCCCTTGCATCCTACGCATCGGAAAGAACTGAGACCCTACTAAAGAATTGGAACTTCTCCCAGGATTCTGTCCGTTGGCAATCGGTCTCAGTTCCGCATGATTGGGCTATATACGGTCCCTTCGATCGCGAAAATGACATTCAGAAAGTCGCCGTAGAGCAGAACGGCGAAAAGACCGCTACATGGAAGACAGGACGCACCGGGGGCCTGCCATATGTAGGAAAAGGATTTTATACTACCACCTTCAATATTCCAGACACTCCCGACCGCAGTTACGCTCTTGTCTTTGACGGCGCTATGAGCAATGCGCATGTCTATGTCAATGGCAAACTTGCCACTATGTGGCCATATGGCTACAACTCATTCTATGTAGATGTAACTTCTTTGGTGAAGAGTGGTGAGAATCTGCTTGAGGTCTCTCTTGAGAACAAACCCATGTCATCCCGTTGGTATCCCGGAGCCGGTATCTACCGCAATGTCAAATTGCTGGCTACTGATAAGGTACACGTACCGGTATGGGGCACTCAGCTCACTACACCTTATGTGAGCAAGGAATATGCAACAGTCCATCTCGTGACTTCACTTGAAGGTGTCAACAAGGGAGATATTGTGACTCTCACCACGGAGATCACAGCACCTGACGGCAAGGTAGTGGCTTCCGACACTCACCAATATAAGATTTATCCTGGTGTCAACCTTACGCAGAACTTCCGTGTAAACAATCCTGATCTATGGAATCCTGAGAATCCCGCACTCTACCGAGCTACGACGAAAGTGATAGTAGACGGGCGTACAGCTGACGAATACTCCACCCGATTTGGCATCCGAAGTGTTGAAGTGAGAGCAGGGGAGGGTTTCTTCCTCAATGGCGAGAAGATACAATTCAAAGGAGTCTGCAACCATCACGACCTGGGTCCCTTGGGGGCTGCTGTAAATAAGTCGGCTCTCCGCCATCAGCTCGAACTTCTTAAGGATATGGGTGCCAATGCGGTCCGTACGGCTCACAATATGCCGGCTCCGGAACTCGTGGAGCTCTGTGATGAACTCGGCCTTATGATGATGCTTGAACCTTTCGATGATTGGGGTTTCCGTCCGAAATCAAAGAATGGCTATGGCACGATCTTCAACGAATGGGCCGAACGCGACGTGGAGAACATGGTGCGCCAGTATCGCAATAATCCTTCTGTTGTAATGTGGTCGATAGGCAACGAAGTGCCATCGCAGTGGGGACCTGACGGACTTCAAGAACTTACATTCCTTCAGGATATCGTTCATCGCGAAGATCCAACACGTCCTGTAACATGCGGTATGGACCAAGTGAAGGCTGTCACTACAAATGGTTTTGCGGCTGCCCTTGACGTGCCCGGATTCAACTATCGTGTGCATATGTATCCCGACGTAATCGACAAATTACCTCAAAACTTCCTGCTTGGGTCCGAGACATCATCTACGGTGTCAAGCCGTGGGAAGTACTATTTTCCGGTAGTGAAGGCTTATGACGTTACACGCGAAGGAAATCAGAGCTCAGGTTATGATGTGGAATACTGCTCATGGAGCAACATTCCCGACGATGACTTCGCAGCTGCCGACGACTACCCATGGGATATGGGACAGTTCGTATGGACCGGTTTCGACTACCTCGGGGAACCCTCTCCCTATGACACCGATGCATGGCCTAGCCATAGCTCTTACTTCGGTATCTTCGATCTCGCCTCGCTTCCTAAAGACCGCTTCTATCTCTATCGCTCCAAATGGAATGAAAAAGACCATACTCTTCATATCCTTCCTCATTGGAACTGGAAAGGACGAGAAGGGGAAGTGACTCCCGTATTCGTCTATACCGACGCGCCCAAGGCTGAACTCTTTATCAATGGCAAGAGTCAGGGTATGCGCGAGAAGAACGACTCCTCCAATATGAACCGCTACCGCCTGATGTGGAATGAGACTATCTACGAGCCTGGCGAAGTGAAAGCGGTGGCTTATAATGCTGATGGTTCAGTAGCTGGAGAAGCAGTAGTGCGCACTACCGGCAAACCATACGCTGTAAAGCTCACTTCTAACCGTCAGACATTGCAAGCGAATGGAGAGGACCTTGCCTACGTGACGGTGCAGGTAGTGGATAAGGATGGCAACGTAGTGCCGGATGCTGAGCCGGAAGTTACTTTCAAGGTGACTGGTGACGGCAAGTTCCGTGCTACAGCTAATGGTGACCCGACTTCGCTGCGCGACTTCAACAAGCCCGTCATGGATCTTTTCAGCGGAGCCGCTACTGTCATAGTGCAAGGTGATGACCATCCGGGCTCCCTTACACTCGAAGTCAAGTCTAAGGGCCTTAAGCCGGCAAAGCTGACAATCCCCGTAGAATAATCTTTAGCTAAGATCGCTATAAAAGTTTAAGAAGCTGATATAGCTATTTTAGTCAAATAATAATTTGAAACCACTGAAATAACTTTAAAATATAAATCATCATGAAAGAAAAAATCAATGATCTCTTCCTCCAGCGGTTCGGCGACCACGGCACTATGTATGCATCCGCTGGCCGCATCAACCTCATCGGCGAACATACTGACTACAACGGAGGCTTCGTATTCCCTGGAGCCATCGACAAAGTGATCATGGCTGAGATCAAGCCTAATGGTACTGACAAGGTAAGAGTTTTCTCTATTGATATTGACCAATACAGCGAGTTCGGTCTTAAGGAAGAAGATGCTCCAAAGGAGTCATGGGCACGTTACATTTTCGGTGTGTGCCGTGAGATCCAGAAACGCGGTGGCGTTGTCAAAGGTTTTGACGCTGTCTTTGCAGGAAATGTTCCTCTTGGTGCAGGCCTTTCTTCATCTGCAGCTCTTGAATCTTGCTTCGCATTCGCGCTCAATGACCTCTTTAACGACAACAGTATTGACAAGTTTGAACTAGCGAAGATTGGTCAGTCAACCGAACATAACTACTGCGGTGTAAACTGTGGAATCATGGACCAGTTCGCTTCCGTATTCGGAAAGAAAGGCAACCTCATGCGTCTTGACTGCCGCTCATTGGAATATGAATATTTCCCCTTCGATCCGAAAGATTATACCCTCGTGCTCGTTGATTCTCGCGTGAAGCATGAACTTAAAGACTCCCCCTACAATAAGCGTCGTGAGTCTTGCGAGCGTGTTGCAAAACATCTCGGTCTTGAAACTCTTCGTGATGCCACTATGGAAGATCTAAACTCAATCAAGAGTGATATCTCCGCAGAGGACTACATGCGTGCAAAATTTGTGATTGGTGAGAAAGACCGTGTGCTTGCTGTCTGCGATGCTCTCGTTGCTGGCGACTATGAGACTGTAGGCAAGAAGATGTATGAGACTCATGAAGGTCTGTCGAAAGACTATGAGGTAAGCTGTGTTGAGCTTGATTTCCTCAATGACGAGGCTAAGAAGCTCGGAGTTACCGGTAGCCGTATAATGGGTGGCGGCTTCGGCGGCTGCACCATCAACCTCGTGAAGAACGATCTGCACGACAAGTTCGTAGAGGAAATCACAGAGCGTTTCGAAGACAAATATGGTCACGCTCCTATGATCTACGACGTGGTTATCTCTGACGGTGCTCACAAACTTGAGGATTGATCCCATATGGAAATCACTAAACGTACGGCCACCTCTCCGATAGGGGAGGTGACTCTCTATCGATTGACCAACGACAAGGGTGCTTCTGTAGAGCTTTCTTCGCTTGGTGCCGGTATCACTGAAGTGTCTGTTCCGGATGCTAACGGCAATATCGAGAATGTCACTCTTCGCTATGCAGATCCGGCAAGCTGGCTTGCTGATGGCCCTTGCGCTGGAAAGACTCCCGGCCGCTACGCCAACCGAATCTGCAAGGGTAAGCTCCAGATTGACGGTATCACCTACGACCTTCCGATCAATAACGGCCCCAATCACCTTCACGGGGGGCCGAAAGGTTTCCAGAATCAGATCTGGGAGTCGGAAGAACTCGAAAACGGTGTCCTCTTCCGCTATAATTCCAAAGACGGAGAGATGGGGTATCCCGGCAATCTTACCGCTGAAGTGAAATATACATGGAATGACGATAATGAGTTGACTATTGACCTTTCTGCAAAGTCGGATGCAAAGACAGTGGTCAACCTTACCAACCATGCCTACTTCAACCTTGAAGGTGCTGATGGCGCTGAACCTAATCCTGTGCTTGGCCATGAACTTAAGCTCAACGCCTCTTATTTCCTTCCCGGTGATGAGACCCTTATTCCAAGCGGTGAGATGGCGCCCGTAGCTGCAACCCCGATGGATTTTACCGAGTTCAAGACTCTTGGCCAGGACATTCACAAGGATTTCACTCCATTGAAGTATGGCAAAGGATATGATCATTGCTTCTGTGTGGATGGCCCTAACGGCGAGTTGCGTGAGGCTTGTGTGCTTCGTAGCCCCAAGAGCCGCCGCCGTATGACAGTTCTTACCGATCAGCCCGGCGTTCAGATTTATACCGGCAACTATCTCGCAGGAAGTCCTGCAAATATGGCCGGCCGCAGCTATGAAGACTATGAAGGTGTAGCAATGGAGGCACAGGGATTCCCTGATGCACCGAGCCGCGGTGCATTCCCCTCTCAGATTGTGACTCCGGATGCCCCGTATCACCGTACCATTGTCTATCGTTTTGATACTTTTTGATAAAGGTTTTGTATATGTATGAAAAAAGGAGCCAAGTGGCTCCTTTTTTCATTTTCTGAGTTTCTGTATCGTCTTTCCGAGTCGTTGGTCGTTGAAGTCCCCTCCATAGTTCCAAACGAATATCCCGGGCATACCGTTGGCCCGGATGAAGTCAAATTTAGCCGCTATTGAGCGCTCGTCGTCATATCCAAGCACGAGCTCCCCCTGGGCATCGGCATAATAGGGAGCTTGCGCCTCTTCGTTCCACTGAGGCTTTAGGTCGCCCTTATACTGGTCAAAAATTCGACAGTCCAAATATGTCGGAAATGGATCTTTGCCTCTGCCATAGAAGGGTATGCCCATAAGTATCTTTTCCTTCGGGATTCCCATTTCCATATGCTTTTCAATACTTTTGCTTACACTCCAGTCGCCAAACTTTTTACTTGGGTAAAGAGGGCTTTGGTGATGGCTGCCGCGTTCTCCTTCCTTCGGAACTGCGAGATTGTAGCCGGAAACGTTGACGAAGGTCACATATGGCAACATCTGTTTATGGTCGATGAAAGCACCTCTGTTGTAGGAATAATATGATATCCACTTGTCTTTGCCAATTGCCTTGCGTAGATCCTTGACAAGTGTCACATAGTTTTTCTTATCTTGAGGCGAAGCGGTATGTCCACCGTTTGTTGTAGTGGGAAATTCCCAGTCGAGATCCACTCCGTCAAGCCCGTAGGATTCGATGATATGCTTCACATCCTTTACGAATGCCTTACGCTTCTTTTTATCGCCTGCCATTTCGCTGAAGCCTTCCCTTTTGTAGCCACCAATTCCTACCATCACTTTCAGGTCTGGATTCTGTTTCTTGAGGTCTGCCATAGCCTGCAGCTTCTCCGGGTATTTGATGACGACTCCGTCATTCGCATCGTTGAATTCCCCAAACGCATAGATCAGGTGAGTGAACATGTCTGCATTCAGTGGTTTCTTTCCTGCGTCTACAACATATGCTAATGCTATCTTGGGAAGCGTATCTTTCGGTGCCTCGTTTCCTCGCTTCAGTTTAATTTCGGTTGTCTGTCCCCATACAGCAAAAGCCGTCATAGCCACTACGGCTACACTCAGCAATGATATCAGAAGATGTTTCTTTTTCATGTCTGTCAGTCTTTTTCTGCAAATTTAAGAATAAAAATCCATTTATCGTGCAAATCTCCGTATTTTTTACTAATTTTGCTATGATTCTATCATACTGGCCAATGAAAGTCAAAATATTCCTCATATCATATATGGTTGCCCTTACCCTCTCGGCTATGGCTTCCGATTCAATAGGATGGCGGCAATTCCTGGGTCTCGATGTGCGTCCTGCGTATCCGTTCTCATCCTATCGCGACGATATCCTGACAAATATTCTCGATATGGAGGATGCCAAGAAGACGAATGTTGCTACCTCCATTCATTTTCAATACGGCTTTTCCTTTCCGTCGTATTCTCGTCAGGGACGTATCTGTCCGGATGCGTGGCAGGGTCTGGGTGCCGCGGTCAATTTCATGGGTAATCCCAAAGGCCTTGGAACTCCGGTCTCGGTCTATGCATTTCAGGGGGCACCTGCCTATCATTTCTCAGATAGGCTTTCCCTTTATTATGAATGGAATTTTGGGGCCTCTTTCGGCTGGCGCCCGTGTGATGGAGAGACTGCTTATTCCAATCTCATTGTAGGATCGAGGGCAAACGCTTACATCAATCTTGGGGCAGGCTTGATGTTTCGTATGAATGATGACTATTCCCTTATGGCAGGAGTTGACCTGACCCATTATTCCAATGGAAATACTTCCTTTCCGAATCCCGGTGTAAATATGGCAGGCTTGCGGGTAGGTGTAGTCCGCCATATTGGAGGAAGTTCTATTGGAGGGCACTCTTCTAATAGTCCGGCTTTGCCGGAAACTAACTTAAAACGCCGTGGTCCTGAATTTGACCTGACCTTGTATGGTTCTTTGCGAAAGCGTGTCTATAGGGGAGGTGAGGATCCGATTCTGCTTAATGGAAGGTATGCGGTAGCCGGACTTGACTTTGCTCCCATGTGGCGTGTCACGCGCAATTTCCGTGCCGGTGGTTCAGCCGACTTCCAATGGGATGAGAGTACCGATCTAAAGCGTTATCATGCTTTCGGTTCCACTTCTGACGACATTCGTTTTTACCGACCACCATTTTACCGACAGATATGTGTAGGACTTTCCGGACGTGCCGAGTTGGTAATGCCATTGTTCTCAGTCAATGTTGGCATTGGCTACAATATCATTGGCCCGGAAGAGACACGTGCCTCTTATCAGCTTGCCAATCTCAAGGTGCGCCTTACGGATACCTTCTACCTCAATATTGGCTATCAGCTTCTCGACTTCCAAAAGCAAAACAATCTGATGCTTGGCCTCGGTTATACCTTCAAGTGAGAGTGGAGAGTCGTAAGGTTATGTTTGGCGGTTGCGCCATTTAAAAACAGCAATCGCCGCCAGAGTGGCGGCGATGAATCCAATTATTATATACTCTACCATACTTATATTTCATACTGCGCTTTAGCGCCGATACTGCGAAGCTGATACTTAATACCGGTTTACCTTTCCGCTCTCATTGGATTGTTGAGGAAGTCCTCATATGAAAGGCGAATGCCGTCGGGGAGCTCGGTCTTGTAAGTCCATCCGAGTTTTGTAGCCTTGCTGACATCGAGGAGCTTGCGCGGTGTGCCGTTAGGTCGTGTAGTGTCCCAAAGGATTTTCCCTTCGTAGCCAACGATGGAGGCCACAAGCTCCGTCAGCTCCTTGATGGTGAGTTCCTTGCCTGTCCCGGCGTTGACGGTCTCGTTGCCGCTGTAGTGGTTCATCAGGAAGACGCAGAGGTTTGCGAGGTCATCCACATAAAGGAACTCGCGGAGCGGAGAGCCGTCGCCCCAGCAGGTCACTTCCGTCAGCCCTGCTTCCTTCGCCTCATGGAAACGGCGGATAAG
>CAYSMP010000020.1:0-35792 GCA_964432215.1 uncultured Sangeribacter sp. | reverse complement strand
TGCGAAGCTCGTTGAATGTGATGGTTTTGCTCATACTATTAGTATTTGAGGTTGTAAATTTTCTTTTTGATTTTCAAATTTACACATTATTTTTGAGAAAACATAATTTTTAGGGAGCAAAAAAATGTGTTTTATAACATAAAAATGCCAAATCGCGCAATAACACGTTAGAATTTAATAATTTAATATTTCAATAAAAAACATTAGCACGATGTCAATTTGATACCTTAACTGAGTGTCCATATCTAAATTCTCTCTGTTCTTAGATGATGGCAATGTCAGAAGCACGAACCCATCCTTCAATATCAGAATTCAAGCGAACCTTATACCATGTGGGTGTCCCTTCTACATCTGTCTCCTCAGCTACGATGTCGAAACGAGTACCCTGGCACAAAAGATTAGTTGCAGGTTTAGCATCCGAAGATGGTTCGATAAGCAATTCTGTCTTATATGCCATCAGAACTGCTTTATCGGAAGAATCATAGAATGATGCGCTCATAAAGGCAAACACAACACATATGATTGAAATAAAGAACGAAACAATACCTCCAAAGAAACCAAATTTACGGAGTCTGACATCGCTGCAAAACAGATAGACAGCTATCTGACAAATCAGAAGGAGGAAAGCTATGACTGCAACATAAGACCACATATTCCGAGGAAAATCGGTACAGATAAAACGATTGACCGACTGAAAAAATGTAGCATGGTCAGGCACTACACTAGTCTTCTTCCCTCGAAGTTCTGCACGGTTGGAATCCTCTACCTTAGATGTGAAATAGTTAAGATTGTTTTTAATCTCTTTATTTGTGGGGGCAAGCCTATTGGCGCGTGAATAATATAGAATAGCCTTTCCCAAATCTCCAACTTGTGCATAAGAGTTTGCCAAATTAAAGAGGAGTTCCGGGGAATCTCCATCCACCTGCGAAACAGCAAGGTATGCCTCGGCAGCCTTTGCATACTCACCATGCATATATAAGGTGTCAGCCATGGCTGCCGGAGATCCCTTAGCATGACATGATAAAGCTGTCCCTACAGCCACGGCAACAACTAAAACAGTGCAAACAATTGACTTTACCGAAAATTTCAGAATATATTTCCGTTTCATAACATTCATCATTTTGGAGATCCAGTAAGTTTAGCGTCTTCAAGCGCATTGATAACATCTGCTCCACGCTGATAGACAGTTCTTAATTCATCGTCGCCTGATCCAGGGGCATACTTGGCAAACTCACAATCGTCAAGCACTCCGACAAACTGATCTACAATTTCGGTGGAAGCACCGGCTTCAGAAAGACGTTGAGCTACATTCTGGCGATTGAGTTCGGATGTAGGGATATTAAGCTTAGCACTGACATAGCCCCAAAGTGCGACAAGCATCTCATCATAGAATTTCTCTCGATCTCCGCTCTTCATGCACGCTGCTGCTTTCTTAAGACGACGAGCTGCAACCTTTCCTGCTTTACGCATACGGGTACCGACTATATCGGCTGCACTCTTAAGATGACGACGATATACGAAGGCAATAATGATTAGAGCCAATGCAGGAATGAGGAACCAAAGCCAATACACAAAAGTATAGATCAAAGGCACTCGCTCCTTTGTGAGTTTTCCAACGGGCATTAATTCATCAAAGAATTTAAGTCTGTTCTTCGTCTGAGATTTCTCAGATAATGCACCTTTGTCGACATCAACCGTATATCCTTTCGCTATCGACTTTTCGTATTTACCGGTAGAAGGATCAAAATATACAAGAGAAACCTCAGGAATCTGATATTGACCCATTTCTAAAGGAGTAAACGAATAGTCAAATTTGACACTACCTGTCACAGTAGCTCCTTTTGACACAGCCTCTACCTGAGTAGTGGGAGAGAATACCTCCAACTGCTTTGGATAAAGATTATTAAGATCTGGAAGTTTTACATATTTAATATTTCCGCTTCCTTTCACCTCATACACTATTGATGCGGGCTGATTGGTCTTCAAAGAAGCTGAAGGGAGGGAGGACGATATTGAAAACTGACCGACGCCACCTGAGAAATCTACCGGTTGCGGTGTCGGCAAGGGTTTCACATCGATAACAAGATCATTTGGAGTCACGTTGAGCTGTATCGGACGACGAACCGTCAGCATACGGAAGTAAGGATCATCGTAATACTCCTGCTCGTCGGTGCTAACAGTATACGTATTTCCCATAACGGTAAGTTTACCAGTCATTTGCGGGAATATAATATATCGGGCGATAATCGCAGTTGCGTATTCCTGACCATTATATGTCTCATAATGCAAAGACTTAGAAGTCTCATCGGATTCTTCTACAACGAACCCATCAAATTTCGGAGCTTCAGTAGCACCGATAAACTTAATAGGAGCATATGAAGAATAGAGTTTTACCGTATAGACAAGAGCCTCCTGCTCGTAGGCAGAAGTCTTCGAAACCGAAGCTTTCAGAAAAAGCTTCTCATTTCCTTTACCGATGAACCTTGGACCTTTACTTGGATCATCCTGCCGTTGAGCCTGAGCATTTTGCTGAGCAGCCTGCTGTTGCTGCTGACGCTGCTGAAGTTTTGATAATGAACCGGTCCCTGACTTTACAATAGTGTATGACGCCTTATTGCTTCTGACATCACCAACAGAAAAAGGTCCGAGTGAGTAGGATCCTTCCTTTGAAGCAGAGCACGTAGCCACATAGGTGCGCGAACTACTACGAGTCATCTTGCCATTAATAGTGGTAATCGAGGAAGACTGACTACTGAGAGTGAAATATTTCACAACCGCGCCAGGAACATCCGGCGCGGAGGGTTCGCCGTCGATGTTATCGAGTTTCATGTAAACGTAGAACTGCTCTCCCACCTCAATGTCGTCACCACCGGTTTGTGTAGAGACCGACACCTGAAACTTTCCAGCAGCCACGGCAGAAAGGGAGACTACTGAAAACAGAAAAGACAGTATGTAAAGTCTAAAACGGGTCATAATACTTCATTTTTAGGGTCACCAGCGCTTATTATTACGGCTTCGTCCGGTAGCCTCTTGGCCGTTGTTTGATTTATTAACACGAGCGCGGGTCTGATTCTCCTTGTTTTCAAGAGCTTTTAGAATCTGTTCGGCAGCCTGCGGATTAATCTCAGGTTGCTGTTGTTGCTGCTGCTGATCTTGATTTTGCTGCTGATCCTGATTCTGCTGGTCTTGGTTCTGATCTTGATTTTGATCCTTG
This sequence comes from uncultured Sangeribacter sp., assembly GCA_964432215.1. Classification (GTDB taxonomy): domain Bacteria; phylum Bacteroidota; class Bacteroidia; order Bacteroidales; family Muribaculaceae; genus Lepagella. The sequence goes on along the minus strand of CAYSMP010000020.1, from coordinate 32,578 downwards.
TTCTGATCTTTATCTTGATCCTGATTCTGATCTTGGTTTTGATCCTGATTCTGGTCTTGATTTTGATTCTGCTGAAGCTTCTTCTGAGCTATACGGAGGTTTCTTCTCGTCTTCTCATCCTCAGGACGAATACGCAAAGACTGCTTATACATGTCTACAGCCTGTGCATAGTCTTCCGAATTAAAAGCAATATTTCCGAGATTAAAAATCGCGTCCGCTGCAAGATTTGGCTTCTCCTTGACAACCTGTGCAACAGCCTGCATCGCTTCTGCACCGACCTTCACAAGCTGTTGGCGAAGAGAATCGGATTGCGCAGCAGCTGCCCGACGGATATACGTTAGTCCAAGGTTATAAAGGGCCTCTTTCGATCCTGGTTCGATCTTTAGAGCCTGCTGATAGAGTTCTCCAGCCTCAAGATAATGACCATCACGAAAAAGCCCATTACCCTTATCTACAAGGCGACGTTCCTGACGGTTGGTAGTAGCAGAGGCGTCAAAAGCACCTGCAAATAATGCAACCATCGAAAAAAATAAAACCAAGGCCTTTATATTTTTTAAAAATAATTTCTTCATAACTTTACCTTTATTATCTGGACTCTTTCTTGAAGAAAGTAATCTTGTCAAGCCAACTGATCTTCCTGTCAAGGATAAAGATATCTATAATCAAAAGAGCGAAAGCAATCCAACAGAAGATGGAGAATAATTCATCATGAACTGCATAAGCATTAGTCTCGAGAGCAGATTTCTTCACAGTGTCCATCTGTTTCTCAAGTTCATTGAGCGCATCCGGATTTGATGCATTGACGTAGATTCCATCTCCAGCTTCTGCGATCTTTGCCGCAAGATTCTCATCAAGGGCTGTCTCTACAGGCATCCCTGTCTCTGGATTAATCATAGGACCGGAAGACGTTGGGATCTGGACTGGAGTTGGAGAACCAACGCCAACTACGTTAAGCTGGATATGATTTTTCTTAGCTCTCCGGGCTGCCTCAAGTGCTCCGGATTCGTCTTCCAACTCCTCGGCATCAGTAATGAGAACAATAGACTTGCCAATATTATCATCAGCACTGAAAGATTTAACTGCGCGGTCAATAGCCGCTCCTATATTGGTGCCTTGATTATCATATTGAGAAGGATCTATTGAGTTCAAGAAGAGTTTCGCTGAGACATAATCACTCGTAACAGGAATAAGAGTATAAGCATCGTTGGCATATACAATAAGGCCTACTCGGTCATTATCAAGGCGATTAATCAGCTTTTCAAGAACGAGCTTTGATGCGCGCATCCTTGAGGTACCGGAATTTTCAGATGTTGAAGAAGCCAACATAGAATTGGAAACATCGACTGCAATGACAACCTCAATACCCTCCTTGTCAGTTTTTGTAGAATGCACCCCACCCCATGGACGGCAAAGAGCCAATACAAGAAAAGCCAAAGCACTCGCCTCAAGGGCCACTTTCAATGGTGGTTTATATTTAGAAACTTCCGGCATAAGATCTTTGATGGAATCCATATGCCCAAACCTCGCAAGTTTTTTCTTCCTCGCTATGCGCGCGAGAAGATACAGCACCAATACGAATGGCACTGCAAGAAGCAAAACGAGTAAAGCTGGATATGCAAACGTAAACATTACGGTATTCTTCTAATTATAGTATAACGAAGCAGGAGCGACAAAGCGAGGGCGGTAAAAGCAAGCCACAGCCATGGCATGAATTCCTCCTGTGTAAGAGTCACGGAATTAACATCTATGCTCGATTTCTCAAGGGAATCGATCTCTTCAAAAACATGCTTCAACATACGCTCATCCTTAGCTCGAAAATACTTACCACCAGTAAGTTTAGCCATATTCTTGAGCAAAGGCTCATCAATCTTAGTCTCAAGAGTGGTAGATGAGAATCCGTATGGATCGGCTATCTGCATCTTTCCGTTCGTACCGACTCCTATAGTATAAATCTTTATTCCCTTTTGCTTAGCAATCTGAGCGGCTGTCACAGGCGGAACATCACCGGCATTGTTACTTCCATCAGTCAACAAGATGATACTTTTTGATTTAGCCTTACCTTGGGAAATACGATTTATTGCGCTTGTCAGGCCATCACCAATTGCCGTGCCATCATTAAGATCGCCCATGTCAACATTTGCAATAGCGTTGATAAGGGCGGCCCTATCATTGGTCAATGGCATTAGGGAGAGCGACTCACCAGCAAACACTACAAGACCCATATTATCGTTGGGGCGGGAATTTACGAAAGATGTAGCTACATCTTTTGCCGCAATGAATCGATTGGGTTTGAAGTCAGTAGCCGACATAGAGCCTGAAATATCCATAGCAATAACAATATCGGTGCCCAACACACGAGAATTCTTAAGATTATCATGAGACTGCGGACGAGCGAGAGCAACAATTATTGCTGCAATACACACCATCCTTAGCGCAAAACAGAGATGCATAATCCACACCTTCCATGAATTACCAAACTTAATGAATGGCTGAAGAGTGGAGACTCCTAAAGAGGGGTTGGCATTACGGTGCTTTATTACATACCAAACAATGAGAGGGACCAGCACAAGAAGCATCCAAAGCAACCCGGGATGAAGGAATTTCATCTGTCACCTCCTTTCTTATCAGAAATAGCAGATTCGTTCTTAGAATTATCAGACTCCTGAGGCACCGGATCAGGCTCTTTTTCAATTGTCTCCTTAACGAAATTTACAGCATTGTCGAAAGCCTCAACATTATCTGCCGGAAGGGGACGAACTTTGGCAAACTTAACGAAGTCAGCAACATCCAGAATCTTACGAACATATCCCCGCTTCTCCTTGACATCGGCCTGGTCTGCAAGTGTCTGCATAATCTGCCTCGAAGTCATCTCCATAGCGTTGATCCCAAAACGGGCAGAAAGATAGTCGCGCAAGATATCAGTGAGCTGAGTGAAATACTCTTTTTCCATTCCATTTTCCCAAAGATTTTTCGCCTTCAGGCTTTCGAGACGTTCAAGAGCCACTGTCCAAGGTTTCGGTTGTGGCTTTTCAGGAAGAGTGATAAATTTACCTGTCTTGCGATACTTACGTCCGAAATAAAGAGCGGCCGCAATAGCTGCAATCAAAAGCAACCATAACCACCAGAGATCGTAAAGCCAATCTGGCATCCAATCCCAGAAAGAGCGGTCGGAAGGATCTGTAATGTCACGATAATCTGAAATAGCATCATTTTCTCCGACACTTACAGGCACAACTTTTAGTTCGACTTCATTCGAACCGACAGAATCGGAAGCTGTAAGATAGACAAAGGGAGGAAGACGATAGAATCCTGAATCAAACACCTGAACAGGCACTCTGAAACGCTCTATGATACGACCTCCTTCCTGCTTGACAGTGTCAACGACTGGCGAACCAAGTTCTACCGTATCCTTAAAAAGAGTGACGTATCCACCCGGAGCCATCTTATTGAAGAGAGGGAAGACACCCTGCACCCCTGCTTCCCGATCCACTATCAATCTGAGAGTATCAATACGTCCCATCATGATAGAGGCAGAATCAAGGGCAGCCGTCACCTTCACAGAAGCAACGGCAGGCATATAAATTGCCAAGGCTGCGAATAACAGAGCCAAATATTTACAAAATGACTTCTTCATACTTACTTAATCTAATAATCAACCGCGGCGACGAAAGAGGCCTATCAAAGCCTTCACATAGTCTTCATCCGTAGCGACAGAAACTGAGTCTACTCCGCATCGAGCGGCAGTAGATGAAAAATACTGCTGACGCTCATACCAGGCCTTATCGTAGGCTTTCCTAACGCTTTTTGACGACGTATCGAGCCAAAGATCCTTACCTGTCTCTAAGTCGCGTAGCCGGATGAGCCCAACGTCAGGCATCTTAGCATCCCTCTTGTCGTAGACCTGAATAGCAGCCACATCATGTTTATGGTTGGCAATCGAGAGAGATTTAAAATAATCGTGGGAGTCAATGAAATCACTAAGCAGAAAAGCAGAACACCGCTTCTTCAAGGCATTGGTCATAAATACAAGGGGTGCATTTATATCAGTAGCTCGATGCTCCGGCTTAAAATCAATGATTTCCCGGATAATAAAAAGGATATGCTTTCGACCCTTCTGGGGAGGGATGAACTTCTCGACTTTATCACTGAAGAAGATGACTCCGACCTTATCGTTGTTCTGTATAGATGAAAAAGCAAGAGTCGCGGCAATTTCTGCTATAAACTCACGTTTCACCTGACCGGCAGCCCCGAAATCACGGCTGCCGCTGACATCTACAAGCAACATTACGGTCAACTCGCGTTCCTCCTCATACACCTTGACGTATGGTTTATTGTGACGAGCAGTTACATTCCAATCTATGTCGCGCACATCATCCCCTGGCTGATATTCCCTAACTTCGGAAAACATCATACCTCTACCCTTGAAAGCAGTGTGATACTCTCCAGCAAAAATATTGTTGGAGAGTCCACGCGACTTTATTTCAATTTTCCTTACTTTCTTGAGAAGTTCCTTAGCATCCATTATGGGTTGTGCGTTTTTGCGTTGTGTGTTTTATGTTTTGCTTTAGGGGACTTGGACTTTGTCGAGGATATTTGAGATAATCTCATCAGCAGAGATATTGTTGGCTTCTGCCTCATATGTAAGACCAATACGATGGCGCATTACGTCATGGCAGACTGCGCGTACATCTTCGGGAATCACATATCCCCTACCCTGCAGGAACGCATATGCTCTTGAAGCAAGCGCGAGGGAGATTGAGGCACGAGGAGAAGCACCATAAGCAATAATGCCTTCAAGATCTTTGAGGCCGGCTGATTCCGGATTACGTGTTGCAAAGACAATATCAACGATATAGTTCTCGATTTTTTCATCGATGTATATTTCACGAACAAGTTTCTGGATCTCCAAGACATCTTCAGTTGAGACAACTGCCCTTACATCGTCAAGAGCCCCACGAATATTCTGACGAATGATCATTTTTTCCTCTTGTTTTGTGGGATAACCAATTATGACTTTGAGAAGGAAACGGTCGGTCTGAGCTTCAGGCAGAGGATATGTGCCTTCTTGCTCTATAGGGTTCTGAGTAGCCATAACAAGGAATGGGCGGTCGAGGGGGAAAGTCTGCTCTCCAATGGTCACCTGACGCTCTTGCATAGCTTCAAGAAGTGCACTCTGCACCTTGGCGGGCGCACGGTTAATTTCGTCGGCAAGTACAAAGTTGGCGAAAATAGGACCTTTTTTCACTTCGAATTGCTCTTTCTTCACGCTATAAATAAGGGTACCGATCACATCGGCCGGAAGAAGGTCTGGAGTGAACTGAATGCGCGAATACTTAGCATCTACAATGCTTGCAAGAGTCTTGATCGCAAGAGTCTTTGCCAATCCGGGCACACCTTCAAGAAGTACGTGGCCATTACACAGAAGAGCGATGAGAAGAGAATCGACAAGATGCTTCTGTCCGACGATGCGTTGATCCATTCCATTGCGGATCATACTTAGGAAATTGCTCTTTGCTGCGATACGATCGTTAAGTTCGCGAATATTAACTGTCTGTTCCATAAGGGCTTCAGTTGTTTTCGAAATATAAATTAATAAGGTTGATCAAGGCTCTTAATATAACTTAAAGCCTTGATGAGAAAAACATATGCAAAATTAACATTTTAGTTTCGGATAGATGGCAAAACTACTGTTAAATAATACAAAATGTGGTTTTTATGCGTTAATTATATGTGTATTTTTTAAGGAACTAAGGCATCCGAATATCTTCTTTTTTTGACTTATCTCCGCTTTATGGGCATAGTTTTGCTTGCTACTTGCCTCATTCCTTGCCAGAGGAATGAGTGAAAGCATTCCAACCTTGAGCCTTAAGTGGGAACTCTTGTCCATCACGAGTGATCATGGCACATCCGAGATTTGGCTCGGTGATATATCCAATCATTTTAACTCCCTTGATATTTTCAATACGATCATGCTCAGTGAGTGGCACAGTAAAGAGAAGTTCATAGTCTTCTCCTCCATTCATGGCAGCCGTGATAAGGTTCATGTTGAGTTCTTCAGCCATCAGTGCAGTCTGATAGTCGATTGGAATACGATCTTCATAAACTCGACAACCAGTATGTGATTTTTTGCAAATATGAAGCAATTCTGATGACAAACCATCACTTACATCCATCATAGAAGTAGGATGAATGCCTTCTGCTCGCAGAGCCTCTATAATATCTTTTCTTGCTTCAGGTTTTAATTGACGCTCCAAAATATATTCCTTTCCTGAAAAATCTGGAGTAAAATCCTTACCTGCTTCTGCACTAACACGATTTTCACGCTCAAGCAACTGCAGACCCATGAAAGCAGCCCCAAGATCGCCTGATACACATATGAGATCAGTAGGTTTAGCACCGTCTCGTCTGATTTCTTCTCCTTTGGCACAATCTCCAATACAAGTGATACTTATCACGAGACCGGTCACAGAAGCTGAAGTGTCACCCCCAACGAGGTCAACACCATACATTTCACAAGCCGTACGGATACCCTCGTAAAGAGTATCTATATGTTCAACTGTGAATCGGCTTGAGACACCAAGAGAAACTGTAATCTGCCGCGGTGTGCCCCCCATCGCATAAATATCACTGAAATTAACAATTGCAGATTTATAGCCGAGATGCTTCAATGGGACATAACGCAAATCAAAATGTATTCCTTCCAGAAGAAGATCAGTTGTCACCAGGACATCCTTGTCTGCAAAGTTCAAGATTGCGGCGTCATCGCCTACGCCATAGACCGACGATTCATTTTTCAGTGGGAAATTGGAAGTGAGCCGGTCTATAAGACCGAACTCACCTAAATCAGAGATTTCTGCCATAGCATTATTTAAGGTTGTAGGTAGTGAGATTTTGAGATTAAAGCTTTCGGAGCATTTCGGTAATGAGTTTGACCATCACCGGCGAGGCAGTCTCGGCTGCCTGCTGCACTTCTTCGTGTGTTGGTACGTAATCTATATCCTTACCGCCAAGGTCGGTGATCACCGACAGTCCGAATACATCCATACCTGCATGATTTGCTACAATTACCTCCGGCACGGTTGACATACCAACAGCATCACCACCAATAATCCGGAAATACTCGTATTCGGCCGGAGTCTCAAATGTAGGACCCGGAGTGCCGACATATACGCCATGCATAAGACGCAGACCCTCTGCTTCGGCGATCTCGTCGGCATACTTTATAAGATATTTTTTATAAGCCTCTGTCATAGCAGGGAAACGAGTCCCCAATTCATCATAATTCTTTCCGCGAAGTGGATTTTCAGGGAAGAGATTGATATGATCTGAGATTACCATTACATCACCGACACGAAATTCCTTGTTCATGCCTCCGGCTGCATTGCTTACGAAGAGAGTCTTTACTCCCAGCTCTTTCATCACTCTCACCGGGAATGTCACTTGCTTCATATCATAGCCCTCATAGTAATGAAATCTTCCTTTCATGGCCATGATATATTTACCACCTAAAGTGCCGAAAATCAATTTACCTGCATGTCCGGCAACGGTAGAGACAGGGAAATTGGGAATTTCATGATAATCAATTTCTTCCTTGACATCCATTTTGTCGGCGAGATTGCCAAGTCCGGAACCAAGAATTACTGCCGTATCAGGCATTTCAGCAACTTTTGAACGAATATAGGAGGCAGTCTCCTTGATTTTGTCGAGAATAGTTTTTTCCATCGTATTACTTTTAAGTTATGTCATAAAAACACGAAAAGCGTGCTTAATGTTTATCTTTCTATCGCTTGAAGGAGATCCGGAACGAAGTCATAGCCAAAATTTGTCTCCAGCATTCTAACTCCTATAGGCATATAGTAAATACACGTACGTAGTTCAACAGGGAAATAAGGGTTATGGCTTATGCGTACAGCATCTTTTTCTGTTGTTATAATGAATTTTCGAGAGCCCGGAAGAGCATCGTATTTCGCCTGGATCTCATGCAAATCAGACTTTTTGAAATCATGATGATCAGGAAAATGAAGCACCTTCTTCTTGAACGGATATGTTCTGAAATGATTCACAAACGGGCGAGGATTGGCAACTCCGGTGAGAAGGATCACAGAGTCATCAGCAGTGATGTCGGCAAGGAGCACTCTATCGGTGCAGTCATCGGGAAACACCGGAATCAATCCTCCATAGTCGAAAGTAGAGAAATAGAGTTTCTGATAAGGAAGAAGTTCGAGACGCTTCGAGACAAGACGCATATCAAGAGCTGAAATGTCGGTCGGGCATTTGGTAGTGATCACCATATCAGCCCTATATCTTGCTTCGCTGCTCTCACGCATTCTACCTAAAGGAAGGATATCATCTGAATACACCGGGCGAGAATAATCCATCAGCATAATATTAAGCTTAGGCTTGATATAGCGGTGCTGAAAAGAATCATCAAGCACGATCAAATCAAGCTTTGGATACTTCCGTACCAACTCCCTAACGCCCTTGACCCTGCTTTCGCATACAGCTACCTTTACAGTGCCTCCGAATTTCTCATAGATTTGCAGAGGTTCGTCGCCGATATCTTCCGGAGTGCTTTTGGCTGAAGCGACAATAAAACCATGAGTCTTACGCTTATATCCTCTGCTAAGCACCGCTATATTTCTTTTATATCTCAGACATTCAAGAATGTATTCTACATGGGGAGTCTTCCCAGTGCCACCGACGGTAATGTTTCCCACGCCTACGACGGGGATGTCGAAGGACACTTCCTTCAACATCCCCCAGTCGAACATTTTATTACGCACATAGACCCCAAGACCATACAGCCATGAAAAAGGAGTCAATACGTATTTCAGAAATCCATCAATCTTAGCCATAGGAAAGACAAATGCTTCAATTAAACCTTACACGGAGTGGCACCATCCTCGCTTGCCAAGGCGACTGATGCAAGAGACGTGATGTCTCATTGATAAGAACAGATTCAGGATGCTCGCCGGCTATCCTGGCTATTTCCTGATTAAGTTGATCGAAACCCTGAGACTTGAGGATATCAAGGAAATCAGGTTTATATTTAGGATATACAGCCACTCCGAACTTATCTTCTTTTAGCCCTGCCTCCGAGGCTGCATATGCAACGGCATCGTCAAGCGATCCAAGCTTATCCACAAGTTTAAGTTTCATTGCCTGGGCTGCATCATAGACCCGGCCTTCAGCTATCTGGCGAACTCTTTCCTCCTTCATGTTGCGCCCTTTAGCCACTCGCTTAATAAAACGAGAGTAACCGTCGTTGATATATTTCTGAAGCACTTCAAGCTGTTCGGCGGTAGGATCATAAAATAAGGATATTTCCTTGCCAGGATTTGTACTAACAGTCTGGGGTGTGATACCGAGTTTCTTGACGAGACCTTCAGCAGATGGGAAAAGACCAAATATGCCAATTGAACCGGTTATAGTCAACGGATCAGCATATATCTTGTCGGCAGAACATGAAATCCAGTATCCACCTGAAGCAGCATAATCACCCATCGACACAATGAATGGCTTACCTTTCGACTTAAAATAGTCGAGAGCTTCGCCAATCTGTTCGCTTCCGAATACAGATCCACCAGGAGAGTTTACACGCAACACGAGAGCTTTCACATTATCATCGTCGGCAAGCTCTGTAATTTGCGGAACAAGACGGTAGCAGTCAATCCCACTCTTTGAATATTCTTGAATCTCACCGGTAGCGTATAGCACAGCAACCTGATCTTTACTTCGATAAGCTTTTCCCCATTCAGAATTCTCTGAAAGTGACTCAGGAGTGAAATAATCTACATCTTTACCTTCTTTTCCAACAAGACGCCCAACAATATCATCCATCTGACGCTCGTATGCCAGACGATCAACAAAGCCTTGCTTAAGAACTTCTGCAGGAGTCTGGAATAGAATAAACTCATTTGCAGCCTTATTCAGAGAACTATCAGAAAGAGACTTTCTGCCTTGTGCCACTGACTTTCCTATATACTTCCACATATTACCATAAAGGGTATCAAGCTGCGCACGCGCAGGCGCACTCATCTGATTGGAGATGTAAGGCTCAGCAGCCGATTTGAACGTACCAACCTTGACAAGAGTCATCTTAATACCTATCTTATCCAAGAAGTCCTTAAAGAAAAGCGAAGTGCCACCAAGACCGGAAATCTCAATCATACCTCCAGGATTTAGAAAGAGACTATCAGCCTGTGAAGCCACAAAATAGTCGCCCATAGTCATAGCATCAGCATATGCATAGACCTTTTTCCCACTCTTCTTGAAGTCAGCCACAGCCTGACGAATCGCATTGAGGGTAGCCGGAGAAGCAGCCGGGTGGCCACACTTAATATACATCGCCTTGATCTTGTCAGACTCTTTTCCCTCACGAATACCATCGACAAGGACATTAAGAGCAGTTGGGGAATCTACACCTTCTCCCGTAGCAAGCGACATGAAATCAATCTGACCAGACTCAGGAGTTTCTATGATGGTGCCAGAGAGGTCAAGCATCAGCACTGAATCGGAGCTAACTTTTGTAGACCTTCCTTCATCATCACCCCCAAGACGGGCAGCGACTCCCACCACTACAAGCACTGCTACAACGCAAAAAAGCACCATAGCTATCCATGCTCCTACGAATGAGGACAGAAGATTGAGAAAAAATTTCTTTAACATAACTTATTTAATGCATAATTATATATGATGTTGTTTAAACTTATTCATACGAATTCCAAAAATACAATGAGAGTAAAAACAAGATTCTTTTTATTAAGATTCCGCCATCTTTACGGCGAATGATGCAAGCAAGCTTGCATTCTGCACTCACTTAATGGAATTGGCTTCTTATTCATGAAGGAAATTGACTCCACCCAAGCTAATGCAAGTCCGTTCGAAAAACCTGACGAAATCTTAATAAAAGAGTTTAAACAACTTCTATATCACAAATTCCGATTAAAGAAAACATTTAGAGAGAAGCTATGACAGCCTTTATCTCTTCTGCGAGTTTCTCTGCCTTCTCCATAGTCTCCGCTTCACTATAAATACGTATGATAGGCTCAGTATTTGACTTACGAAGATGCACCCATGACTCAGGGAAATCAATCTTTACTCCGTCGATATCCGTAATGTCGCAACCTGCAAACTTATCCTTGACAGCGAGGAGAATTGCATCCACATCGATATCCGGAGTGAGCTGAATCTTGTTTTTAGCTATCTGATAGGGAGGATATGTCTTTTTAAGTTCGCTGACCTTCTTACCAGACTTAGCAAGCAGAGTAAGGAAAATAGCCACACCTACGAGAGCGTCGCGACCATAATGCAGTTCAGGATAGATCACTCCGCCATTACCTTCCCCACCGATCACTGCACCAGTCTCTTTCATTTTGGCCACAACATTGACCTCTCCTACTGCTGCAGCATTATACTCGCATCCATGGCGACGGGTGACATCTCGCAGAGCGCGCGAGCTGCTGAGATTGGAGACAGTAGAGCCCGGAGTGTGGGATAAGATATAGTCGGCAACAGCCACAAGAGTATATTCTTCGACAAACATCTCACCATCTTCCATCACTATTGCCAGACGATCGACATCAGGATCCACAACAAAGCCAACGTCTGCCCTACCCTCCTTCATAAGGCCGGCAATCTGAGTAAGATTTTCAGGAATAGGCTCAGGAGTATGGGCAAAATGTCCGTTTGGTTCGCAATTAAGTTCAATGACATTCTTAACTCCGAGAGCTCTCAACAAACGGGGAATTACAACACCACCTACAGAATTCACTGCATCAACAGCTACAGTAAAGCCGGCTTTTGCAATAGACTCCGCATCAACTATTGGAAGAGCCTTTACCATCTCGATGTGACGTTCGCCCCAAGTATCGTTGACATATTCAGCACCAAGATCCATCACATCAGCAAAAGTGAAATCTTCCTCTTCTGCTATACGGATCACTTCCTTGCCGGCAGAATCTGTAAGAAACTCGCCATTACGATCGAGAAGCTTAAGTGCGTTCCATTGTATAGGATTGTGGCTTGCAGTGATGATAAGGCCGCCATCAGCACCTTCGCCTGTAACAGCCAATTCAGTTGTAGGAGTTGTAGCAAGCCCTATATTTATAACATCGAAACCCATTGCCATCAATGTTCCTACGACAAGATGGGAAACCATCTTTCCTGAGATTCGGGCATCACGACCTACGACAATACGACCGGTCTTTCCACCATTAATGTTCTTTATATACTGGGCATATGCAGCCGTAAACCTGACGATATCCACTCCGCCAAGGCCCTCTCCACTACGTCCGCCGATAGTACCGCGGATTCCGGAGATAGATTTAATTAGACTCATAGTTGTATGATTGTTGTATTATAGAATTTTTGCTTTACGGGATATAAGAAACCCTATCAATACTCTGCCTTGAAATAGCGAACATTGACCTTATAGGGTATACATGTGGTGTTATCCTCCGCAAATCCATAGTAAGATTTCAAAAGGATATTTACCTCTGAATTAAATCCAAGGTAACTGACAGGCAACTGCATTCCCGAACCATAAGTGTATGAGGAGTTGACACTATAATTGTTGAAAATGAAATACGTCTCAGGTACGGTGGTGGCGAAGTTATCTTGATTTCCTGATTCGGCTGCAATATCAAGCTTATTATTGCGATACATAGTATCGATATTCCAACGAGTAAAGGTAAAATATACTTGTTCGCCGGAAGCCGGGAGATCACGATCTTTCAAGTCATTGGCTTTCAACACCTGCATGTAGACGTATCCATCATCATCCATTTTATAATAAGGAGCGTCCGGACCAGTGATGAAGACACTGTCAGCCGGAATTTCATTACACACCTTATGCTGGGCCAGAAACCAGTTGCTCGCCTTCTGCTCCTTTTTGAGGAGATCGGAATAACTCTCAGTCTTGCTGCAGGAAGCGAAAAATAGAGCCATCACTACTACAGCTACAAAAGAATATCTAAATCTAATGTTCATATTATTATTGTTAATGACATTAAAACACTCAAATGAAGTTTATCTGCCTCTGCCGACATCAAAGAAATCAAGTTTCTCAGTGCGACCCTTCAAGAATTGTACATACTTTGGAAAAGACTCTATCAGAATTCTACGGCAATCTTCAAGAGAACCATGATACTCCGCACCAGCCGCCATCACATGTCCGCCACCGCCAAACAGTTCCTTACACATCAGATTGACAGGAAAATCCATCACGCTTCTTGCCGAGACCTTGACACAGTCGGAATCTTCACGAAGAAAGAAACTAAACGTCACGCCACGAATCTCCGTCGGACGATTGACAATACCTTCGGTGTCTCCTTTCTCATAGTGAAATCTTTCGCACTCTTCTTTATCAAGACAAATGACAGACGCATGGAATTCGGGAAATATCTCCATTTTTTCTGATATGGCAAATGCCTCAAGCATCATTGCTCCATAGCTTTTTTCAAGCAACGCCAAACGTACAATGCGGTTTTTATCGCATCCCTTCTCAAGCAGACGCTGAAGTATTTCGTAGATGTCCGGGCTCTTGCAGTTGACAGTGAAATTCTTCGTATCGGTTATCATTCCGGCCAACAAGCATGTCGCCGAGTCAACATTCATTTCAGAATAAAGCCCGAGTTCAGCCATAATACGAAAAGAAAGCTCACAAGTGCTCGACATGTCAGGGAAAGAAAAAATTATGTCAGCAAATGGAGACGGTTCCACATGATGGTCAATAAGAACTTTCGAGCAAGAGCACTCATCGAGTAGCCTCTGCATTCTGTCGAGCCGGGATGGCTGATTGAAGTCGCAGCAAATTACCAGGTCTGCTTCTCGAAACAGCTTTTCACAATATTCTTCGTGGCGCGTAAAAATAGCCATACGGTCGAAACCAGGAAGGAAAGAGAGCGAACGAGGGGCATTGTCTGGCACCACAACAGAAACAGATTTGCCACGACTTTCCAAAAGATGCATCCAACCGAGTGTGCTCCCGATTGCGTCGCCATCAGGGCGCACATGGCAAGTCAACACCACTGATGAAGCTCCATCAAGAAGTTTGTCAAATTTATCGACTTTTCTAGTATCTAATATTTTATCCATTAATAATCAAACTTTTAAAGCAACCCATTCATTTGCAGCAGGCACTGAAGACAGGCTCTTTTCCTTAAAAAGAGCTTCTTTGGGAGCATTTCAAAAGGCAAAGATAGCAATTTTTACCGAATTTTTAGTAATTTTGCAGTATAATTCTTTATCCCTACAGGGTATTTTTAATAAACTAAGTAAGATACTATGCATTCTCGACAGGAAAAATTAGATGCATTCGGGCGTCTTCTTGACGTGCTTGACACACTCAGGGAAAAATGTCCGTGGGATCGTAAGCAGACAAATGAGTCTCTTCGTCCGAACACAATAGAGGAGGTCTATGAACTCTGTGATGCCCTGATGGCTGACGATGTGCCCAATATTAAGAAGGAACTTGGCGATGTGTTGCTTCACGTGGCTTTCTACAGCAAGATAGCCGATGAAAAAGAGCAGTTCGACATAGCAGATGTCTGCAACAGCCTTACCGACAAGCTCATTTTCCGCCATCCTCATATCTATGGCGACGTGAAGGCCGACACCCCGGATGCGGTAGCCGACAATTGGGAACAAATAAAACTAAAAGAGAAAGATGGCAATAAGACTGTGCTCTCAGGAGTGCCGGGGGCACTTCCGGCTCTCGTGAAAGCATATCGTATTCAAGAAAAGGCTGCACATGTAGGTTTTGATTGGGACAATCCTGACCAGGTATGGGAGAAGGTGAAGGAAGAGACTGCCGAAGTGGAGGCTGAGATGAAGAATGGAAGTAAGGAAGGAGTCGAAAAGGAATTTGGCGACCTCTTTTTCTCTGTAGTGAATGCTGCTCGCCTTTACGGAGTTGTGCCGGAAAACGCTCTTGAACTGACCAATCGCAAATTTATCAGCCGTTTCAACTATCTTGAAGCCAAAGCAAAGGAAATGGGGCGTTCTCTCAAGGATATGACCTTGGGCGAGATGGATGAAATATGGAATGAAGCGAAAAGATTGGAGAATGCTTGATGCGTTGTGCGTTATGCGTTGTGCGAAAATAGCAATAAATCAATAAATAATACTTAAGAGCGACTATGATTCTCTGTATTACTGAGAAACCGAGTGTTGGAGCCGATATTGCAAAAATACTTGGAGCGGAAGTTAGGCGTGATGGCTTCTTCGAAGGAAACGGATATTGCGTGACCTGGACCTTCGGCCACCTTTGCGAACTGAAAGACCCAGGTGACTATACACCCGACTGGAAAAGATGGTCGCTCTCAGCATTGCCAATGATACCACAGCGCTTCGGCATTAAACTAAAAGATGACAAAGGAATTCAGCATCAGTTTGAAGTGATCGAACGTCTTATCCGTCGTTGTGATAAGGTGATCAACTGCGGTGATGCCGGACAAGAGGGAGAGCTAATCCAAAGATGGGTGATGCAGAAAGCCTGTTGCGACAAACCGGTGGAGAGGCTATGGATTTCCTCACTGACAGATGAATCGATTAGAGAGGGATTCGAGCATCTTCGTCCGCAAAAAGACCTTGAAAGCCTGTATGTAGCAGGACTCTGTCGCGCTATCGGCGACTGGATTCTGGGGATTAATGCGACGCGTCTTTACACTTTGAAATATGCAGAAAAAAAAGAAGGATATGGTAATGCCAACGTGCTTTCGGTAGGCCGTGTGCAGACCCCTACCCTCGCCCTGGTCGTCAACCGACAGAAAGAAATCGAGAGTTTCGTGCCAACCACTACATTTGAACTACGAACGGATTACCGAGGTGTCATATTTACCTCCAACGTCAAGCCATTCAAGACAGAGGAAGATGGTCAGGCAAAGCTTAAGGAGGCTGCAGAGAGTGAATTTGAGGTTCTTGAGGTCTCTAAGAAGAAAGTTAAGGAGGCTCCGCCAAGACTGTTTGACCTTACCAGCCTTCAGGTTGAGGCCAATAAGAAATATGGACTTAGCGCAGACGAGACACTCAAGACTATCCAAGCTCTTTATGAAAAGAAACTGACAACGTATCCGCGTGTAGACACTACATATCTGACTGACGATGTCTATCCTAAATGCGGTCCAATTCTGAACGGTCTGGGCTATTATCAAGAGATATTACATCCACTTAGGGGAAAAAAACTGAAGAAAAGCAACAAGGTGTTTGACAACTCAAAGGTGACCGACCACCACGCCATTATTCCGACAGGGGTGCCTGCCCAAATGCTTTCGAAGCCGGAGTGGCAAGTGTATGATCTTGTTGCTCGTCGTTTTATATCTGTTTTCTTTCCTGATTGTGTGTATGACCAGACTCAGATTAAGGGAAAGGCGGGGAAGATTGAGTTTAAGGCTTCCGGAAAAAGGATTGCAGAGCCTGGATGGAAGAGTGTGTATGACTGGAACAATGGCAATGAAAAGTCTTCCACTCCTCAGCAAGCCAAGGACGATGCTTCTGAAGATGGCAAGGAGCAAGAAAAAACACTTCCTGAATTCGTAAAAGGAGAGAAGGGGCCTCATAAACCGTTTCTCGGGAAGAAGACCACTACCCCACCGAACTATTACACGGAGGGAACTCTTCTGAAGGCTATGGAGACAGCCGGCGCATCAGTTGATGATGAAGAGTTGAGAGAGGCATTAAAGGCGAATGGAATCGGAAGGCCTTCTACACGGGCTGCCATCATTGAGATTTTGTATAAAAGAGCGTATATCAGGAAGCAAGGTAAATCACTAAGAGCTACAGATGCAGGAATTGAACTAATTGGACTCATCAAGGAGGAACTGTTGAAGAGTGCAAAGTTGACTGGTATCTGGGAGGGACGTCTGCGTGCTATTGAGAGAGGAGATTACAGCGCATCTGAGTTTATAGCGCAACAAAAGGGAATGATCAATGAGATTACGCTTTCAGTGCTCCGCGATCCTTCCAACAGGCGAATCACTCAAGTTGTGGAGACACCGAAGCCTAAAAAGAAAACCTCATCATCAAAATCAGCTTCATCAAAAAAGGATAAGCCATGAGTGAAACTATACAATATATAATAGTTGGAGTTATCTTGTTTGTTTCCGTCGTTTGGATTATCGTCAAGTTTCGCAAAAAGAAACAGGGACGTGACTCGGGATGCTGCGGATGCAGCTTGCAGGATGCTTGCTCCCAAAAACAGAAAAAGCAGTCTTGCTGTGACAAGACTGTCAAGCAGTAGTGAGATTATTTTCTCATGTTGCGTTGTTCGGCTTGGGAGCGGATGATACCGTGGAGGATTTGGCCGACCGGAAGACCAATCTTTACTTTACCTAATTTTACGGTCGGGGTCACTATCGGCTCAACATAGTATCTGTTGGTGCCAAATTGCTGGACAGCCTGAGCTCCTACGTCTACTCCAAATGTCTCATTGAATTGATAGCTCATATAGCCACCGAAATTTGATACTCCATAGTATCCTATCATTGAAGGCTGCAAGGGGAAGCCATTAGGCTTTCCGAAATAGTAGGTGCCGAAACCGGTGAAAGAAATGTTTGGGGAGAATTGATACAGAATATTGCCGGAAACCCCGTATTGAGTATGCAGTCCGTTGAAGTAACCATATTTATTAGCTACTCCACCCATATAAAGAGAAACTCTTCCGATATTCTGGTTTATACCAACAGTCCCACTATGAATCTGCATAAGTCCGGGGAAATCTCTTATGTCTCCTTTTGCGATAAACTGGGCATTCTTCCATAAGGGAATGGCAGCAGTGCCGTAAGGCATCTGAATCCTATCGGGATAAAACACCCCTATATTCATCAAGCTATCGAAAGATGAGATGGGTTTTGGAAACTCATCAAGAGAAGCAAGTTTGGAAGTTTGAGATAAAGAATCTGAGACACTATAGTTTACATGGTTCTTGCCTATGCTGTCAGAGATAGCATAAGATTTCACTGTAATATCATTTTCAATCACTTGTCCTAAACAAAGCATCGGACAGCAGAAAATTAGAAGCAAATACAAACGTCTCATATATTATTATCTTTATTATTTACTCCTACGACGCAAAACATTTGGAAAAGTCCTATTCTTATCTTTTCATTTATGCTTTTCTTGCTTGAAAATAAAATGCTCATAATTCCAAGTCGAAGAACATAAAGAAAAAATGAGGAAGAAGAGTTAATAGTTATTGCCTCAGTAGTTTTATGCAAATTTACAAAATTAGAATATAAAATGCAATAGTTTGGGGTATACGTTTATAGAAGTTAGTCTACTTCCCCGCTAATGGAGGGAGTTCTATCCGGATGCAGAAAGTCCGGGAGCTCGCAAAGTCGCAAGAAAATTTCATTTTTTGGTAAGTATGCACTGATATTAATGAGTTTTTTATTATCTTTGCTTTTATAAATGTTGCAAGAAAAAAAACATGTGACGAAATTATGGGAGATGCAGTGGTAAGATATGCGGTGGGTCAGCAAGATTTTAAAGTCTTGCGCGATAGAGGGTGCGTTTATGTCGACAAAACCGGTTACATAAAAAAGATTGTGGACAATGGAGGTCAATACTACTTTTTGGCACGCCCACGTCGATTTGGGAAAAGTCTGTTTTTGTCTACTCTCCAATATTTTTTCGAGGGGAAACGAGACCTTTTTAAAGGTCTTTATGTCGATTCCACGGATTGGGACTGGGAAGAATTCCCAGTGCTTCGTCTTGACCTGAATTCAGACGATTATCAAGAAATTGAATTGCTTGATAGGGTTTTAGAGAAGATATTCGATAGATATGAAAAAAAATATGAAGTAGAAAAGATATATGATAGCTTTTCTCAAAGATTTCAGTCTATTATAGAAGCTGCTCACGCAAAGACTGGCCATCAAGTAATAATACTCGTCGATGAATATGATAAGCCTCTTGTCAAGAATATCAACAATAAGGAGAATATAGAACATTACAGAACCAGACTTGCATCGGTATATTCCAATTTCAAAAGCTGTGCAGAGCATATTCGTCTGGTATTCCTGACAGGCGTGAGTCGCTTCAGCAAGCTGAGTGTCTTCTCCGACCTGAACAATCTCAGTGATATCTCTTTTGACAGCGAGTATGCGGATATCTGTGGAATCACGGAGAAGGAGATGATGGATAATTTTCAGACCGGCATAAGGAATCTTGCAGAAGAGAATGGGATTTCAGAAGAGGAAGTCCTGCTGCAACTTAAGGAAAATTATGACGGCTACCGATTCGCGAAAAATGGAAGTGATATATATAACCCATGGTCGCTTTTGAACTGCATGAATAAAAAAGAGATATCAAACTACTGGAATGATACTGGTATGCCAACGATAGTGGCAACGACCCTCAAGAGGGTGCATGCCGATTTGATGTCAATTTTTGACAGTTATTGCACTGACGATGATCTGAAGGGTCTGGATTTGTTTACTCCCCAACCCCTTGCTTTGCTTTACCAAACTGGATATTTGACTATCAAAAGCTATAATGCCAAGATAAAGCGGTACAAGCTTGGGATTCCTAACAATGAAGTGAAGGATGGTCTTTTCAAGGTGCTGTTGCCGTATTACGTAAAGTGTCATTCAGACGATGAGCCGAAGCGGCTGGTTTCTGACATGGTGATGTATTTTATCTTGGGAAAGGCTGACAAAGCGATGAAGTGTATGCAGGCATATTTTGCTGGGGTACACTTCAAGATGAAGATGGACAACGAGAATAACTTCCACAATGCCTTCTTCCTTTTGATGGATCTTATGGGCTTGGAAACTGAGTCAGAATCCGCCACCTCAGATGGAAGTATCGACATAACAGTCAAGACTGAAGACTATATCTATGTGATAGAGTTGAAGTATGACGGAAGTGCTGAAAAGGCTCTCCACCAGATAGAAGAGAAGAAGTATGACCGTAAATTCCAAATGGATGGTCGGCAGATAATCCGCATCGGCGTAAACTTCTCCTCCGCAACCCGTTGCATAGAAGACTGGATCATCGAAAAATAACTCAAGTTCTTCTCAAATTTAGTTGAACAGCCTCATGCTTGCTCGGCGGAGGAGAGACATCTCCATTCCATTGCTCGCTCTATAATAAAAAAGGACGCACTATGGCGTCCTTTTATTATGTATGATTGTATAGTTTAGTTCTTTACGGTGCTGTCAGCTGAAGCCATAGTTTTGGCTTGCTTGGCTTTGGCATAGTTTACGAGGATTACACCTGCCACTATTATTACGAAAGAAACGGGCTGATACCAGTGGAATGAGTCCATCTTCGTGGCTATTGCCACAACCGTTGTAATCACCGGGACAAGGTACTGGTAGAATGCCAACACTTCACTTCCGACAAGTTTAATAGCCGGAGGAGTGACGAGGTAGCAGTAGACTGTTGGGAAAAGGATGATGAAGCCAAGGAGCAGCCAAGGCAATGCCTTTCCGTGAGTGAAGATGGGCATATGCGGAGAAATAGTGAAGATAAGCGGGGAAGCAAGAATTGCAGTGAAAAGGAATACCCATTTCATAAGGCTTATGGTGCCATAACGCTTCGAAGGACCTTCAATTATTACCAGATAGATAGCATAAGTCACAGCACAAACCACGGCGAAAAGATCACCAATCAAGCGACCGGAATCAAAGTTTCCACCTCCAAGGATAACAAGGAGTGCACCTCCCAGGGCTATCACCATACCGACTACTTCAAGCAGCGAAACATGCTCATGCTTGAAGATGGCATTTATCACGACTACCAAAATCGGTTGAAATGTAAGGATGATGGCAATGTCAATAGGAGAAGCCGTATTGAAGGCAAGAGAGAAAACATATACAAAGCCGAGCATCATAAGAGCGGAAGCCCAAAAGAGTTTCCAATCCCCTTTCTGAATCTTTTCATTCTTTACGAAAAGAGAAATGATCCATATCAAAATAGTAGCTCCGAATATTCGGCCCAGAGCCACTCCGGAAGCGGAAATCCAATCGGGAATAATTGCTTTGTTGGCCGGTTCGTTAAGACCCCAACAAATAGAAGTGGACAATGCAAGAAGATTGCCCCAAATCATTGCTGATGTACGGCTCTTCTTAGTCGTTGGTGTAGAAGTGTTATTCATAGTATATATATTTTAAGTGTTTTTAATAAAAACAAACACTCTCCAGCTTAAGTTTGATTGTTCAGAGAAAAATTCAGTCAATTATTATCACTTAATTTTAACCTCATCCTTAATACCGGATATAAGAACTATTATTTGAGATTTCAAATCATGTGAAATTGTTTAGATGGAATTTTTTAGGTCATCAGGAGTGTTAAAATGGGCGTTTTTACCCCATTTTAACACTCCTGATGGAAATTTTTGGGAATTTCAGTGAATCTCAGACTCCAAGGCCCTTATAAATTCATACATATTAGAAGATGGAATTACCAATATATGGCACGCCGTCGAAGCGACCTTGTAAATATGCCGTCCTTAGATCAGGAATTCTATCTATTCCATCATAGTCTGAGAGGGGTACAAATTCTGAATTTCCATTAGGCAGCTTTGTGACCATCACTATTTGCTCGGGGCGCAGTTTGGTTGTGTCAAGAAGCATAGGGGGATGACTCGTGAAAATAAACTGCATATTTTTTGTAGCTCTTACAGCGTCCAATATAAACTCCGCAAGATAAAGATGCAGTTTCAAGTCAAATTCATCTAAAAACACAGTACACTCATCATATTGCTTCTTGAAAAGTGACATAAGTATAAAGAGAAGTCTTTTTGTACCTTCCGATTCTTCTTTGTCGAAATCAAACGGAATGGTAGGATCCTCTTTATGAAAACTAAGAAGCCGTCTATGTCCAGCTATAGTTTCATCCCATCTAATATCGATAATATCGCTATCGCTTACCTCCAGGGCTTTCAGAAGTATAGGACGGCATAACTCAAAATCCTCGCGTGCTATATCAGAGAGATTGAATCCATCAATTTCAGTCATCACTCTATCATGAAAGAAATTATATACCGTCTGAGGAATTGCCCTGTTCATAGAACTTGCCCGACTTAGGAAAAGTGTTTTAGGACCTGTGTTCGCTTCAATTTCTGCAGGACGGGGAATCAATCCTTTCCCGTATGAATAGTTGTTCCCGGCTTCTCTTGCAAAAACCTTTGCCTTTCTTTTATTAGGATAGTGATAGAGACTTTCCGTTATGATCTTTCCATCTTTAATGGAGAATGAGTATTCATATTCTACTTTATCTGCCACAAAGTCTATAAAAAATTCAGAGGGATTATCTTTTTCAAATTTAAATGGTTGGAAATTGAATTCATCTCTCTCGTTAGAAAGATGGGAATCTAAAATAAGGTTGCGACAGAAAGCAACTGTCTTAATGATATTAGATTTTCCAGCCGCATTCCCACCAAAAAGCCCTATTATGTTGATAAATTTATCTCCATTGAAATCGATAAGGTTTTCTGCAAGAGGATCCATATTCTTTCTGGATGACGGGTCTGCTGTAAAGTCAAGGACCGCGTCATCACGCAAAGAAAAGAAATTTTTTGCCTTCAGAGTGATTATCATAACTAATCAGATATTTGAGTGCAAAGATAAAAAAAATCATTTTACCATGCAAGATGAAAAAGACTCGATTTTTATTGAGATGGAATTTTTTAGGTCATCAGGAGTGTTAAAATGGGGTAAAAACGCCCATTTTAACACTCCTGATGGAAATTTTTGGGAATTAATCTTTGAAACTGGCGTTGTGAAATATTCAGGTAAGAAGCAATATCTCCGACTGGTACTATTTTGATTATCTGCGGCCAGCGTTCAAGCAATATCTTAAAACGTTGTTTCGGAGTATATCGGTAAAAGTCAAGAGTCAGCTCATAGCTCTGTTCAAACATAAGCTGAATGAACTGAATATGTAAAGTGGGATCCCCCATCAACCAATCATACATCGCCTTG
Organism: uncultured Sangeribacter sp.; assembly: GCA_964432215.1. Classification (GTDB taxonomy): domain Bacteria; phylum Bacteroidota; class Bacteroidia; order Bacteroidales; family Muribaculaceae; genus Lepagella. The sequence continues at coordinate 9,650 of CAYSMP010000020.1, read as the reverse complement.
TAGGGAGCGATTATTACTTCAGAATCTTCAAGAGCAATTACATCAGTTGGCATTTTTCTTGATTGCATGACACTTCCATAATCGGCCAACATAGAATTGGAAATTGCAAATCCTATTGTTTTATCGTTTCCGTTAGATACAGGTAAGGAATACTTGAAAGATCCAGACATAATCCAGCCTATAAAACTCATTTTCTCGCCCGAATGCACAAAATAATCTCCAAGGGAAAAATGTTGACGGTTGCCGAATCTTTCGCATACCTCCCTCCAAAAAGAAGTGTCAAGATGTTTTCTATTTGCGTTTATCATACACTGCTTTAATCATTCTTATGAATTAATCAACTTATTATATCTAATATTAATTCTGAAAACTGAAAGAATTGCAGCTGAAAGCCCCGGCATCACTGCCGAGTACTTCCATTCCTGCATGATTATTACTGTTTTCAAAATCTGTCTTTTTCGGATTTTGCCACTCCTTGACCTTTGAAGCGTGAACGAGCTGCATTGAAATTATATCTGAGTGTCAGAGACAAATCCCGGGTATCATATATCTTGCTTACCTTCATTGTCGTGAGCGCGTCGTAACTTGTAAACTCTTGACGGTATGTGTTGAACACATCATTGAGCTGAAGTTTTACGCTCCAGCGATCATCGGAAAAAGATTTATACAATCCTACATCACAGTTCCATTGACTCTTTATATACACATTGTCTCCATTTCCGGAAGTTCTGGCAGAGCAATCGACATTGAGCCATATATCATAAGGGAGATGTATAGCATTACTGAACCTGAAAATTCCCAAAGGTTTATTCAGTTTCATTTCATTCCCGTCATGCACAAGTTTGAAATTCTGAGCCATTACACCTGCCATGAATGTGGGCCTCCAAATGGAGAAGAAGCAAGGCGAATAATTGGCAAATACCTCATAAGTGTTGTATCGCCGCATATTCTCCATTATCAGAAGCGTAGCTTCCGGATTGCCTGAGTATGGTGTGGTCTGCCACATAAAATAATTCTTTGTCGAGTACCAACTCATCTCAATAATGACATCCCGCCAAGATCCTGACAACGATAGATAGTCTCTGTATATGGGTTTCAGGTTAGGATTGCCTGTTTCATAACTGTACCTGTCAAGATAACGAATGGCACTTCTCAGTTGCTCAAATGCCGGGCGAGTTGTTTTCCGGACGTATGCGATATTTGCTGAAATATTCCCAATCGGGAAAGATACGGATACGTTTGGAGCAAGATTGGGATACCTGCGGCTCTGATCATCACTTTTCTTATCCCATAAATAATACTTTGAATCGGTATATTCCCATCTCAAGCCTGCCGATACGGAGACATTGCCGAAGGTCTCTGCCAAATCAGCAAACAGGGCCGAGGTAGTCTCATGAATTTTTGTAGCAGTATCCTCAATAAAATCCACATCTGACAAGTAAAGATCCTTGCGGAAAATGTCGCTAATTTCAGTGCCGAACTGCAAAGAGCCCTTCCAAACTGGAAAAGAGACTGTAAAATTGCCTGCAAGGAGTCGGTTGGAGATATCATTATGAGTCATGAATGTCCTTTCCGTATTGAAGGCAGAGATCTCAGTTTCATCGGTTGAGAGGTCGTTGATTTGCCACAATGCATCGACGTTTGCCGTCAGCTGCCATTTGCCTAAAGCTCCTGTATAGTACGCACTCAAAAGATGCTGTCTGTTGTGCCTTTTCTGCTTCCCGCTATAACTCAACTCGTCTTCAAGAACAGAATTGAGGAGTCGAGAGGTAAATGAAGAGCTATTTCCGGTTGCCGGACGATATGCGAAGTCATAGTAGAACCCTGTATATTGATTTCCTGAATTATAGTTGAGCCCAATCTTACCCTCATATACAGGATATTTAGTGAAGTCTCTGCTAAAGCTACTTTTATTGACCGTGCCTGATTTAAGATAAAGTGTTGAGATGTTCTCTACTCGCGGCCGTTCCCGATAGTTTTCATAATTCAACATACTAAACAGGTCGAAACCATTTTTTCGATAATTGAGGTTTGCTTGTTGAAAGAGATATGCATAGCGCTTATACCCTATTGAAGTTCGGTCGTTGAAGGAGAAACCTTCTCCAACAGGAGCAACTGTAGTGATACGAATGACTGCATTTACCGACGAGTCATAACGTACTCCCGGTGAAGTCACAACATCGACATTTTTTATGTCGGCCGATGCCAACTGATCGAGTTCAGACATATCGCGGACCTGTCGGCCATTGATAAACACAATCGGAATACCCTTGCCAAGAACCTCAAGGGTTGATCCAGTCTTTGATACAAACGGCATTTTCCCAAGCACATCAAGCGCAGTACCGGTATTTGCGAGATAAGTTCCTGAAATAGCCACCTGTACACCATCATTTTTCAACTTAGCAACCGGACGGTTTCCTTTTACGACCACTTCCCCAAGTTCATATGTGGAGGGTGTGAGAATGATTGACCCAAGATTACCATGCGGATTGTTGATTCTCATATCTTCATACCCCAATGCTGAAATACGCAGAAAAGAGGGTACAGATGAGGCTGACAAGGAAAAATTTCCTTCCATATCTGTGACGGTTCCTGCTATGAGAACAGAATCAGATAATGACAACATGGTTACATTGGCAAACTCCATCGGAGTCCCAGTCTCATCTTCTATGATGCCTGTAATACACTCTGAGGCTGCAAAAAGCATATAAGAGGTGAAGCAGAGCGTAAGCCCCACCATTAAATACCTTAATGACATTAATTTATGGAATTATGTTATGTTTATATTCATAAGCCGCCTACAACAATCCATCCTCCTTTATAAGTTTTCTGGAGTGCAAGATTATGTCGTTTATAGGTACCGTCAGAAAGCCTTAAAACATAAGGCACAAAAGTTGTCTCCTCATTACCTGAAATAAATGACTTACCGACAGATTCCAACACTGCACCTTTTAGATCCGGTTCCAATATGGCGACTCTCATGTTTTCATCAATAGAGATGTTGAGTATAGAATCATTCCATAATTCCAGAGCATTCAGGAATGCAGAAGCAGCTTCCGTTGCCGTCGGAACCATAATACCTTGAAGTGCAGAATTTGACATTTCAATAAATCTCACATTCTTTGGCAAATCCATAAGGTCCGATTTGGGTTTACCATATTTTATTTCTTTGATTTTCAAAACTTCTATTTCCCTATCTCCGTCGAGTATACTCATTGAAGCCGACTTAAGATGCTTGGTAGTGGAATCTATGACGTAACATCGTATATTTTCAGACTCCGCAATGGAGGCATTAAGCTTATAAGGATTACTGAAATTTCCTTTTGGTCTGGAATGGACACTTAGAATTAAATCATCATTCTTTGTTGAAACCGAGTATGTGTTGCCTGAATGATTCACGCAGTTATCCAATTCTTTTTCAAGTATTTTTTCGGGGGTTAGCAATATTGACATTTCTCCCAGGATATCTTCACTGTTGGCTTCGAAGCTGCTCCAGCCTATGTTATATTGTTCAATCCAATTATATATCACATTGTTGTTGCCGGCTGCTGTCCGATCACCTTTATCAACTCTCCACATGAGGGTGGAATCGATCTTAGACACTGAAACATTGTGTTCAATAAAGTTGTCGTTCAGATTGATATATCTGAAATTTTCCATCGGACGGGTTCTAATCTCAACGATCATCTCCACACCATCTGAATTTAAGAGAGAATTAATAGTTTCTGCAAGTATTTCCTTAGCCGACATTCCGGAAGGCATTAGCATCAAAATCAAAATAGCAGCGGCCACACAAGATGCCGTTACCCCCCATATCCATTTTTTTGATTGGGTTTTCATTGTATGTCTGTCAAGAGTCAAACTAATTTGGTCACGTAACTTTTGAGAGGCCACAAAGTCACGGCGAGGTTTAAGCATATCCTTTATGTCTTTGTAATCTTCCATGACTATTGATTTTTGAAATACTGTTTTCTTAATTTTTCCATTCCGGATTTGAATCGGGATTTGATTGTCGAAGGTGGAGTTGAAAGTATCTGACTGATCTCTACAAAAGAAAGCTCATCCATTACATTCATTCGAATCACTTCCGCTTCTCTCTCAGGCAGAAGATCAAGAAGGTTGTTAAGACGTTCTATCTCTTCATATTCCATGTCTTCATCACAAGCTGGATCTTCAATTTCATTATCCTCTTCCCTCATAGGTCGCAGTTCCTGAAGGACCATTACGTAATCTTGACAAAGATTATATACCGTCCGGAACAAATACATTTTAAGACAATCCTTTTTAATTTTGGATACATCGGTTTCCAGAATTCTTCGAATTGCTTCATGCACGACATCTTCGGCATCCGCTTGATTGCCTATGCGTATGGTTGCAAAACGTACAAGGTAATTGAGGTTGCTCTCTATAACCTCATCAAGAGTCTGCCGTATCTTTATGTCGAGGGTTTTCTTCACTTGTCAAATAATTCTGTCTATTGTAAAGACTGAAAATCTCAAAAAAAGACGAAATCAAGCTGTTAAAAAATATTAATCAATTTCCTTATAAGAAAAAAGAGCAGCCGAAATGACTACTCTTTCCTAATACATACATTTAATGGCAATGCACATCATTCTAACCCTTTAAAGGTCTTCGACCGGAACCGTCTTCACGTTTCCTAATTCCACGTTTGCCACAGCAAATTAAATTTCTTATAACTGTCATTTAGCCTATGGACTGCAGGAGTTATGAATTAGTCAGGCGATTTCTGACTAATCTTAATTTTAGTTACTCTATTATAAGTATTCTACAATATACCTATCAACCAATTGTTAATTCCTATTCATCCAAAGCCTTTTTTAGTGAGGCATCCTCAAGGTAGAAATGATAGTCAGGATTGATTACTTTGCCATCTTTCCCTACCAGCACACCATGTGGAATGCCCGAAAAATTGAAGAGTCCGCAAAGACGTTTCCAGTCATCGCCAGATACAAATATATGTTCTCCCTTAATATCTTCTTTATTTAGCCATTTTTTGCATTCATCCATACCTTCTTCAGCGTTGGCGATATACAATGCCTTGAATGGTCTGGCGGCAAGCTCTTCAAGCAGTGGTTTCTGGCGGATCATGCCTGTACGGCATGGGCCGCAACCTATTCCCCAGAAATCGAGAAACAGCACATTCCCTTTATATGGGGCAATAATCTTTTCAAATGCCTTCCATTCGGGTGAGTCTTTATAAACATTTGCGTAATCATCATTGGCAACGGTATTCTCTGACATCAATACTTTTTTCACGAAGCCGTTATATTCAGACATCAATATATCATTCAATTTTTGGCAATCATTATGTCTGATCAGCGGAATTATGAGATGGCTTAATCTTTCAAGTCTCTTGCTGGAGGATGATTCTGATTCTTTGAAATTTCTCATGAACCCATTTGTTAGCGCCCATTGATCCACAAAGCAGTTGCCTACACCTATTGAATCAAGAAAATTGTCATGTGCCTTGTAAAGTGTTGGTATCTCATAATCCTCTGCCTCAACATAAGCCCCCACTTGGGTTGATTTTGTGAAACCGGAAGAGACATACATCGCATCTGAGAAAAGACTGTTGAATGCCCAACGGTTTGGAAGTACCCAATCACAGCAGAACAGAAGTGGATTGTTGTACACAATATCCTTATATTTCATACGGTTGGAAATAATCTCGACAAGATCAAGATTTTCTCCATCATGATATGAATATTCACCATTCTCATCGGGCTTAATCCCCGGACCCTTTGCAACTATGAAGTCCATTTCAAGATCCTCCATCTGCTCGCATATCTTTCCAATGGCATAGGTACTCAGCATATCCTTGGCAAATGTGCTTACAGGTATATTCCCTAACAAAACAGGAAGATCAGTCACTACAGAATCGAGAAGTTCTCCAAGACGTGCATTTGATCTATAAGTCTCTGACTTCATGGAATCAGTTCGTTCCACACGAAAATTCTTCCATAGAGTTGACAAGGGATATCTCTTGCTGATAATACTGTCTGCAAGCATGTTAATGACAACAGCATCATCAGGACTCCCTTCAAACCCGAAATATTCCGGGACATATCCTTTGCTCGGGTCCACACGTGTCTCCAGACATGTGGTGATTGAAAGTGTATCGCCGGGGATTAGGAAAATATTTTTATGAATATCGCCAAGCTGGAAATAATTGAACTGTGGATAAGCCACCGGGACATCAATCTCAAAACTGCCGTCAGGATTGATATTCCCGACGTTCACTTTCATACTGCCCGTGAAATCATCGGTTGTCCTTATGGAGAATGTTCCGAAACCACAACGAGGGGAATAGTCCGTTATTCTGCCCTGGAGATGAGCCTTTCCATCCTTATCGTAGAAAGACATATCTGCATACCGTTTGGGATCAAGACCGGACCATTTTTCAGTAGGAGTGTTGCCACCATTCATTATATCTGCCATTGTAATAAGCTTAGGGGCGACCCTTGTCTCCACTTCGTCAAGATGGATACCCAGGATATTATTCCTTACATCTGAAGGATCTGATTCCACCATGTCTACAATCTTCACCTCATCGGGCACTTTTTCAAAGATGAGTGTCCCTTCGTGATGACCCGAGGCTGGCATCCATATCTTCTCGTCAAGAGGCAAGTTTTCAGAACTGATTATTTTGTATTGCAGCGTAGTGTCATCTACAGCAATTAGATGTGTAGAGCCGGCTACTTTCACCCAATAGTTCGGAAAGTTCTGAAGTCTTATCCCGATACGAAGAGAACTGTCGGTCCGTTCCACATTCGTGACTTTTGAATACCGGGTATTCAGTTCTGTTATCGGCACAATGGCATAAGCCGAAAAAAATAGAGCTGTAAATGCCATCAAGGCAAGAAGTCTGTTTATTTTCATGATAAATTTTTATATATTGTTTCTTTTTTTGGTTGCAAAGATAAATCAATATTACCTAATAACAATGGATGTCCACCCTCTTAAAAGTAGATTGTATGAAAATCATACACAAAACTATATTATTTTCATACACTTTCAAAAACACTTCTTCGAATGACTCCATATCGTTATGTTCCTTGTGCAAAGTTAGCGTCCATAATTCCGATGGACAATACCAAAAGATGTACATTTATAATTATAGACGTAAGAACTTTGAAAAAGATTTATTTCGAGAGCACTAAATTAATGAAAGGGAATGATATTATAACCCTCTTCAGAAACAATATATTAATTTTTATCTGAGGATTTATGGCGCATTATCTGCCAGGAGTTGATGATGTTTTGCCAGGCTATGTAGGAGGCGGGGGCGATTGAGGCTACAGGGTTCATGTAGGCAAGGGCTATCCATACGGCGAGGACTGTATTTTTTTGGCCCATCCCCTGCCCTCCTGAGACAGGATCTCCAAAACTTCGCCCAACCATCCTGCCTATCTTAAATTGGAGCAGACATACGATCAAGGCTCCTACGGCGAGCCATATCATAGTCCATAAGTCTTCTGGACGGTAATGGTTGATAATGAAGCTTACGCATCCACCTACTATTATAAATAAGGAAATAGCCCAGAGATAGAACGAAATCGATTGATGAGACTTGACCGCTTCGTGAAACTTAGGAAGCGTTTTCCTTATAAGCAGGGAAGCTATGATAGGACCTAAAAGCAGTGGCATTACCATACGCAGAATCATCAAGAACGACTCAAGGAACCCATATTCAGTGTCCCCAACCATCGCAAGGACGAAAGGACCTACAATTGCAACAAATACATTGCATAGCAAGGAATATGTAGCCAGTTTTGGCAGACTTCCACCCAACATGGCGCATATCACCGGAGCAGCAGTTGCCGTAGGAATGAAGACACAGATGAAAACTCCCTCAGCAACAGTGTGGTTAAGCCATACCATCGAAAAATATGAGGCAGCCGCTATCAGCATCTGCACTCCAAGAAGCACCCACTGAAACCGGCCGAGCGAAATATGACGGAAGTCGAGGCGGCAATAGGTGATGAAGAGCATGGTGAAGATAAGATAGGGAGAGAGAAACTGCACGTATCCCATCCAGGGATAAAACAGAATGCCACCCAACATTGCGATGGGCAGCATGAAAGGTTTGAGTCTATTAAGTTTTTCGGAAGCCATTACTTCAATGATTGAATAATTGAGCGCACAGCCTGGAATGTCTTTTCAGGAGCTATGGTCCAGAAATCTTTATACTGCGAAATATTATCTGCCTGTCCTGGGGTGTCACTCACTACGCGCACTACAGCAAAGGGGACGTTTTTGTCGAGACACGCATGAGCAATGGATGCCGACTCCATATCGCAGGCAAGCGCGTCTGAAAACTCACTCTTGATAAGACCCACCTCTTCCACCTTACTTATAAACCGGTCACCTGAGCAGATAAGGCCATAACGAGCCTCCTCAAGGCCAGGGAGAGTACGGCAAAGCTCTACTAAATCCGTGTCCATTACAAAGCGACGCGGCATACCGTCGATCTGTCCCCATTCAGTACCGGGACCACACCATACGTCGTGATAGGCTGCTTCTGTTGCTATTAGGAGTGAACCTACCGCCATAGAGGCATCAGCCCCACCGGCAACACCAGAATTTATTACAAGGTCCGGATGAAATCCTTCGATAAGGCGATAAGCGTTGAGGGCGGAGTTGACTTTTCCAATCCCGCACTTCATAACGCAAACCTCATTATCACCAATGCGGCCGATATATGCCTGCCGGCCGTCGAATTTCACTTCCTTCTTGCCATCCAGAAGGGGAAGAAGAAGTGCCACTTCCTTATCCATTGCAGCGAGTAATCCTATTTTCATGTTGTTGAGTTGTTGAGTTGTGAGGTTGTTAAGTTGATGGTAAGAGATAAAAAAATTAAACTTTCTATGAAAAAACGCAGGGAATCCTTAGATATTATCAAAATTTTAAGTAAATTTGCATACTAACACTCCACACTATGAAATCGATCAAGATATGGAACGACTCTCCCTCTGACAAGCAGGCAGAGCAGATAGCCGAGCGACTGAAAGCTGGTGAAATTTGGATAATGCCTACCGATAGCCTCTACGGAATTATGTGCGATGCACTTAACCCAAAGGCTATCAAGCAAGTATGCGACTTAAAAGGTATTAATCCCGATAAAAACAACCTCTCCATCATATGCCCAGATATTTCCATGGCAGCAGAATACGCGAGAATTGGCAACCGTGCGTTTGAACTTATGCGCGACAATACTCCCGGACCGTTCACTTTCATATGCAAGGCTCAGTCCAATCTCCCGAAAGAATTCAAGAAGCGCAAGTCAGTAGGAATCCGTATCCCCGACTGTCTGACAGCACGCGAAGTTGCATCAAAACTTGGCAATCCGCTACTGACAACTTCTATCGAGTTCGAAGATGAAGACTTTGCCCGCAATCCTGAACTAATCCTTGAAGCCTACGATGGGAAAGTTGACGGAATCGCTCTCGGAGAAGAGGGCTTGACAGAACCGACTACCATTATCGATTGCAGTGATGACTCTCCAATCATCGAGCGTCAAGGAATTGGAGATATGGAATTATGAAAGATTTTATGTCCTCCAAAGATAAAAATTCCACGGCTCTTTCATTTAAATTACAAAACGACACATAATTCCCTTACCCGGTTCG
>CAYSMP010000019.1:0-35834 GCA_964432215.1 uncultured Sangeribacter sp. | reverse complement strand
GCACATACCAGAGAGGGAATGTATCGTTGTCGCCGTTGCAGAATACTATCGCGTTGGGCTCAAGGCTATTGAGATAGTTGATGGCGAAATCTCGCATCGCAAAACGACCGGACCTGTCATGATCGTCCCAAGTCTGGCTGACCATCTGAATAGGAACTATGAGGGAAATGATGGCAGCTACCCAAGCCAAGATGGGAGCCTTGGGGTTGTTGTCATCAACAGGTTTGGAATTCTTGGCAACTTCCGGTTTTTTCTTCTTTTCTGTGAAAAAACATAGGATTCTCCATATAGCTGCCACTCCCATGCCGATCCAGATGGCGAATGCGTAGAAGCTTCCGGCGCATGCGTAGTCACCTTCGCGTGGCTGATTGGGCACCTGGTTGAGATATAGCACGATGGCAATACCTGTCATGAAGAAGAGGAAGAAGACCACCCAGAACTGCTCAATACCGCGACGACCCTCAAACGATTGCCAGCAGAGGCCGAGCAGACCAAGAAGCAGCGGGAGCATATAGAAGACGTTGTGTCCGGGGTTGTTCTTTCCGAGGTCGTCTGGAAGGAGGCTTTGATCGCCGAGACGGGCATTGTCGATGAAAGGTAGGCCCGAGATCCAATTGCCGGCATCAAGTTCGCCACTCTGGTTGTTGACGTCGTTCTGGCGTCCGGCGAAGTTCCACATGAAGTAGCGCATATACATGTGGTTGAGCTGATAGTTGAAGAAGTAAGCTAAGTTCTGTGCAAACGATGGCTTGAACGCGTATTTTGTGGGATACATCACGCGTCCGGTCACTTCGTTGTACTGAGGCTCACGGTTTGTCTCAAGTTCCGGAATCTTATGGCCCTCCTGGTCGATGGCATGTATCTCCACGAGGTTTGACGACGTAGTGTCGAGATTTACCCATTGTTTATACATCGACTCATGCTGGCGGCTGTATATTCGGGGGAAGAGCATATTTAGCTCAGGGTTGTAGACCGGTTCCGACTTATAGTCTTTCTTTACATAATAGTCCTTGCGCGTTTCGGCAAGTCGAGTATTGGCAGCGATCTCAGAGTCGGATAGGAATCCATATTCCGACTTCGTCTGAGCCCCCTTCACTCCTTTCACGTAGAGAGGTTTTCCTGCCTCAATCACTGAATTATACTGCGGTGTGGTCAGTGTGATGGGATAGCCATCTTGGGTGTGTCCGAGGGTATCTGTGTAGACTCCGACCTGCTGCTTTTGCACCGATGAATACAGTGTCTCTCCGTAGAGAAGGGGGTTCTCACCATATTGCTCACGGTTGAGATAGGTGGCAAGGTCGAAAACGTTGTCGGGTGAGTTCTGATTCATCGGCGTGTCGGCCGTAGAGCGTATGAGGATGAGGGCATAGCTGCTGTAGCCTACGAATATCATAGCCATACTCCAGGTAAGGAGACGGAGCACACGTACGGGTACTGAATGCCTGAAATATGTCCAAAGCGCCACAGCGAGCACGATGAAGAGTATAATGCCGAGGGCGATTCCGTTGCCGATCCAGAGTATACCGGAGAAGGCTACAGCGGCAAGGAAGGATATGCGGATCATATTGGCGCTCTTCTGGCGGATAAGCTCGCATAGGGCCCATCCGAACACTGCCAGCATCGTGAAAGCGTAGATAAGGGCGCCTGAGTTGAAGCTCATGCCGCATGTGTTGACGAAGAAGAGTTCGAACTGCTGGGCTACCTTTATAAATCCCGGTACGAGGCCGTAGAGCACGAAGAAAATGATAGCAAACGACACGAGGAGCGCACCGATCGACTTCTTGAGATTCATGTCGTTGCGCTTCCTATAAACGAATACCAGCACGATTGCGGGTATGCAGAGGAGGTTGAGGAGATGGACAGCGACACTCACACCGATTATATAGGCAATCAGCACGAGATAGCGGTCGGCATGCGGTTGGTCAGCACGGTTTTCCCATTTGAGTATGAGCCAGAAGACGAGGGCTGTGCAAAACGATGAGAAGGCATATACCTCGGCTTCAACGGCTGAGAACCAGAATGTGTCGCTCCATGTGTAGGCGAGAGATCCGACAAGTGCTGATCCCATTATGACCACATACTGATATAGTGGAAGCTCTCCGGTGTAGTCATCGGGTACTATGAGGCGCCTTACGAGGTGGGAGATAGTCCAGAAGAGCAAGAGGATGGTGAGGGCAGAGAGGAGTCCGCTCATAGCGTTTACCATCAGTGGGATGTAAGTGGGATCGGGAGCGAAGTTCACGAAAAATCGCCCCACGAGCATAAAGATAGGGTTGCCCGGTGGGTGTCCGACTTCGAGTTTGTCAGCCTGAATAGTGAACTCTCCGCAGTCCCAGTAAGATGCGGTAGGCTCAAGGGTGAGCCAATAGGTGGCGAGTGCGATAAGGAAGACAAACCAGCCGCCTATGTTGTTGATTAGATTGTATTTTTTCGTTATCATGAGAGTTGAATTATGCAACTGTGATAATAATCTGCAAATTTACTAAATTTTTTTTGTATTGGAAATAGTTTTCATCGTTTTCATTGATTGTATTCGACGACAACGACGATAACTTAAAACAATCTTGGTTGGCAGGGGCCGAATGAGCGGCGATGGTGGGGGGTGAGGCCAAGGGTGTCGAGAGCGGTCAGATGCTCTTTGGTAGGGTATCCCATGTTTCGCTCCCAGCCGTAGCCCGGGTGTTCGGCGGCAAGCCTTGTCATGAGTTCGTCGCGGTGTGTCTTGGCGAGTATGGAGGCGGCTGCGATGCTCATGTAGGTGGCATCCCCCTTGACGACGGTATCGCAGGGAACGTCGCGCCAGGGACGGAAACGATTGCCGTCTACAATTACGTGGTCAGGAACTACACTGAGAGCATCCAGGGCGCGTTGCATCCCGGTGATGGAGGCATTGAGTATGTTGATTCGGTCGATCTCTTCAGGGGAAACCATGACTACAGCCCATGCTATGGCCTCTTGCTCTATTATGGGGCGGAGAAGGTCGCGCTGTTTGGCTGTCAGTTGTTTGGAGTCGTTGAGGAGCTCGTTGTGGAAATCGGGAGGGAGAATGACGGCTGCGCAACTGACGGGGCCTGCGAGGCAGCCCCGCCCTGCTTCGTCGCAGCCGGCCTCAATCATGCCGGCAATCATATGGGGCTTCAGATATGCCATTATAAATAAATCTTATAAGTCTTATAAATCGTATAAGTATTATAAGTCTGTCGGGGGTTTGCAGACGATACCTTTCCCTTTGCGGCCATTGATGGCGATAGGGAGGGGAGTGTCGAATTCCACAACACGTAGATTGCCGTTTTCGTAGATGGCAGGGAGTGTATTGAGGTATGATTCGTCGAAGAAGCCGTTTCCGGCACCGGGGTCGACAGTGAAGTAGCCTACACCGAAGGAGGTGAGGTTCTGGAAGAAATGGGTTCCCTGCGAAGGTTCGATGCGATAGCCACGCATAGCATATTCCACTATCACGCGTGCTCCGGCTATCTGTGGCCAGCGCACGGGAATGCCGAGGGCGGAGTCAGACGAGCCCCAGCGTCCGGGACCTATCAGCACGTAAGGTCGGTTTTCCTCAATCATTCTCTTATTGACTGCATCTACTTCCTGGGCTAATGCCACATTTCCTGCCGGATCAAAACCTTCGCTGCGTATATAGACGATAGTCTTGACATTATCCATAAGTCCATGACCAAGAGCAGCGTCGCTTTTCACTACCAGCTGGTCGTCAGGCACGTCGAGTAGCGAATCATCGAGCATCTCCTTGCGGTCTACAATCGGACGCATCTGGAGCCAATAGAGAGTACCCTTGCGTTCGCTTTTGGCTGCGTCGGGAGCTATGATTCCGGCAAACTCAATTTCCACGGGGCGTCCCATCTCATACTGGCCGGTGGCCAGCATCAATTCGGCTGCTTCGGCGAGAGGGTAGACACCCTGCTTAAGCACATTGGCAAAAGTGACGAGCTTACGTCCGGAGCCGAACTCCGAGTCGCGTATCATATAGTCGTTCATGTCGAATGTAGACACGAGATATTTCAGCGCGCCGGTCTTGAAGGCTTCAGCTACCGTAATTTTCTTCAGGTTGAACGCATCGTCGGTCTTGAAGTCGGTAGCTTCCGTCTGCTTAAGGGTGTAGATATGTTTCTGTGTGTCGCGCAGGGCGAGCTGCACAGTTGAAGTCTGTAGAACTTTACCAGGATGTTTGGGGGAGAAACGGAGTGCGAGTCCGCCGTCAACAATATACTTGCCAAGCCCGGCAGCAATCTCCACTACCCCCTCTTCGGCCTGCTCGTCGCCGATCGGATAATAGTTGAGCGATCGGCCTACGCCCGAGAAGGAGGGATAGAAGAGGCCGTCATGGTCCTGGCCTACCACTTCCTGGAGTATGATTGCCATCTTCTCCTGGTCTATCACGTTGCTCGTGGCGTTCATATATAGTTTCGAGTCAGCAAAGAAAACCGAAGCATAGACGCTCTTCACGGCATCGCACAGCTGGCGGAGCATCTTCTCGCGGTCGTTGAGGTGAGGAATCATATATGTGGAATAGATTCCTGCAAAGGGTTGATAATGGGAGTCTTCAAGCAGTGAAGAACTTCGCACTGCAAGCGGACCATCTACCACGTCAAACAGATATTCGAAATCCTCTTTGAGCTTTTTAGGAAGTTTTGCGGCGAGGAATGCCTTTAGTATTTCCTCATCAGGAGCATCGCTGAGAGCAATGGGATAGAGATTATTGCTCTCCATAAACTCGTCGAAGATATCGGTGCAGAGCACAAGTGTGCGTGGTATACTGATCGATATACCGTTGAGATTGTCGAAAGCCGGGTTGCGCTTTATTATCTGGTCGATGAAAGCGAGGCCACGTCCTTTGCCTCCGAGCGACCCCTGTCCGATACGGGCAAAATTGCTGTAGCGGTCGAAGCGTCCTTTTCGGAATATAGCCACCACGCCACGGTTTTTCATGCGCCGATATTCAACGATGCAGTCGAGTATGAGCTTGCGTATGAAAGGGGTCTGGTCCATATTCTCGAAGCGTATACTGTTGAGAGCCTCCGCAATAGGGAAGATGGCACGGCTATAAAGCCAGCGGGATATGTCGTTGTTGGCGCAATGGCGGAAGAGAGCCTCGGAAGGGATATTGTTGACAGCCATTTGGAGGTCTTTGAGCTCGTGGAAACGCATCAGCTCATTCCCTGTCAATGGATCCTTCACAATGAAGTCGCCGAAACCGAACAGAGAATCGACCGCCTTGCGAAGATCTTGCGGAAGAGTTTTGCTCTCTTTGTCGAGGAATGCGAGACGCATGGCCTCTGCGAGGCGACGGTTGGATGTCTCCTGGCTTTCAAGGATGACCGGCACAAAGGGATTGCGTTCATGCACATAGGCAGCAAATCGAAGTCCGGCATGTGGGTCCTTTTCCCCGCCACGTGGGAAGCGAACGTCGCTGATGATGCCGAGCATATGGTTGCCGTATTTGTCGAAAAGCGCTTGCGCCTCCTCGTAGTCGCGGGCGAGAAGTACTTTCGGGCGCCCCCTCATTCGAAGCATGCGCTCATGCTCGTTGAGAGCCTCCGTAGAGAACTCCATCGACTGCTTGAGCAGATGCTTGAAGAGATGGGGGAGTATTGAGCTATAGAAGCGGATGGAGTCTTCCACGAGGAGTATGCACTGCACTCCGACGTCGAGGATGTCGATATCGGCATTCATACGGTCTTCCATCAGCTTGATTATAGCGAGAATGAGGTCGACATTGCCGAGCCAAGAGAATACGTAGTCTACTCCCGTAAGGTCCTCGTTGGCGATGCGTCGACGCACCTCCTTTGAGAATGGAGTGAGCACCACGAATGGAATGTCGGGGTAGAGCTCTTTCATGCGCTTTGCCTCAGTAAAGGTCTCTGAGACATCTACTCCGGGCATAGCCATGACAAGATCGAAATGCTTCGACGCCAGCATGTCGAAGGCTTCCCGATAGTTGGCTACCATCGTAAAGCGTGGAGGTGAGCTAAGATTGAGAGATACGTATTCGAAATACACCTGTTCCTCTACTCGGCCGTCTTCCTCCATCATGAAGGCATCGTAGGGGGTGGCTATCAATAAAACGGAGAAGACACGCTTTTGCATAAGGTCGGCAAAAGCAGTGTCTCTCAGATGTATGCGGCCATCAGGGCCGACGTATGGCATGTTTGTGGTCACTGTTTGTTCATCTTGGTTTCGAGGAATTTCTCAAGAGCCGCGGTCATGGAAGGAGTCTCCGGTGTCGGAGCGCTGAAGTCGAGACGCAATCCGGCGTCTTCTACCGCTTTTGCTGTAGTGGGGCCGAAGGTGCCGATATATTTCCCGTTGGTCTCCTGGTCGAAGTCGGGGAAATTCTTTTTGAGCGAAGTGATACCGGATGGGGAAAAGAAAAGGAGCACATCGTAGTCAAACGGTTCATCGGATGTGAAGTCGTTGGTCAGAGTGCGGAACATCACGGCTTTTGTAAGGTTGATGCCAAGGGCCTCGATGGTGGTTGTATCTTCCTTATTCTGGTCGCTGACGGGCATGAGAAACTTCTCCTTCTTAATCTTGTTGACGGCTGCCACGAACTGTGGGTCGTTGAGTTTGCCTGTCGTGCCGAAAGCGATCTTACGCTTACGGTAGACGATATACTTCTGGAGGTAATGGGCTACCTGCTCGGTGGTGCAGACATAGCGCATGGTGTCGGGTACGTTGACACGCGACTCTTCACAGAGTCTGAAATAATTGTCGACGGCTGTGCGGGAAGTGAATATAATGGCCGTATAGTCGGCGAGATTCAGCTTCTCCTGGCGGAACTCTTTCACCGTGAGTCCTTCGACTTTTATCATCGAACGGAATATTACTTCCACTCCGAACTTTTCCGCTATGTCATAGTATGGGCTCTTGCCCGAGGCCGGTTGCGGCTGCGAAACCAATATCTTCTTTATCATGTTGTTTTTCATTGTTTTAGCCAAGCAGTGAGCATGCAAGGCCGAAAGTAATCACCAAGGGGACTATTTCCAGACTGCAAAGATAATACAAAAAAACGACCCAGAGCGAACTTTCGGAGAAAAAAATTCGATAACCCTTGATGATAAAGAGAAATTTCACTAAAATTAACATCAGGAAACCTGCGATGACAATCTGGAATGTATAGGCAGGATAGGAGAGGGATAGAAGAGCGAGAGGGAAAAAAACGGCTGCGCCGAGTCCTGTCCCGGCTGTGAACCCTCGCACCCATAGCCATGTGTGGAGTGTGTCGCTGAAGACCTTTCCAACCACGGTGTAGCATACCCACATTGCTCCGATATAGCCGCAGGCTATGGCCATGCAGACAATTGTAGAGAGCAGTTCCCCTCCTACCACGAAACCAAACGAAGGAATCTCCGGCATCAATGGAAGATGCGTGCCGAAGATTGAGACCGCTTTCGATAGCAGCACACCGATGCTGCACCCGGAGAGGAGCAAGACGAGGAAAATGAAGGAAGTCTCCTTCATTGTAGCGTCG
The DNA here is from genome assembly GCA_964432215.1 of uncultured Sangeribacter sp. GTDB lineage: Bacteria > Bacteroidota > Bacteroidia > Bacteroidales > Muribaculaceae > Lepagella. The sequence continues at coordinate 28,345 of CAYSMP010000019.1, read as the reverse complement.
AAGAGATTCTCCCGCTCTCTCACTACCGCCAGGTCTCGGAAGAAAGCTCCGAGAAATTTGAAATTACCCCTCACGCGTATGCACGTAAGGAAGAATACTGAGAAGAGAATCACATATATCCAGCTCGATGCATAATGCTCGAGGGTTTCGGGGGCTATCATTTCATCCATCCTTCTTTTCTATACCAGTCAATGCTTTCTGAAACTCCTTTTGCGAGGGGTGTGGATGCCGAGAATCCGAAAGCCTCGCGTGCCTTGCGGGTATCGGCGCTCCAGTTGCGTTGCTTCATTATGTTGTATTTATCGGTGTTGAGTGTCGAGGGCTTACCACGCATCACACCGATCTTTTCGGCTACCCAGGAGACAGCCTTGGTGCCCCATAGCGGCACTTTTACCGGAATGATCATTTTCTTATCGAGCTTCCCAGCTACTATCTTTCGGAACTCTGCTTGAGAGTAGGCGCGGGGTTCAGCTATATTGAAGACCCCCTTCACCGGAGCCTGCTCCAATGCCAAGAAGACGGCCTCTGCCAGATCGGGAGCATAGATGAACGTCAGCAACTGTTTCCGGAAACCTACTGAGAAATCGAAACCCTTTCGCATAGCATCAAACATCAGGAAGTAGTCATGGTCGCGTGGTCCATAGATACCGGTGCATCTGAAGATGATGTAGGGCACAGAGTGCATTTGAAGCAGCATTTCTGCCTTCAGTTTAGAGGCTCCGTAGCGTGTATTGGGTTGAGGGATCATCGATTCTTTGAATGGAGTATACGAGCGAGGCTCACCGGGCCCCATGGCTGAGAGGGAACTGATGTAAAGAAACTTCTCCGGCATCATGGATGTGCGTTCCAGAGTCTCTATGAATGTGCGGAGCAGATCGTGGTTGATGTGGTCGAAATCCTTATAACGCAGACATTTCGTAGCTCCAAGATTATATACTATCCAATCCCAGTGCTCCCCTTCGGGGAGTGTAGATGTCAGCACTCTCTCCACGTCGGAGGCATCCTCGAAGTCAAAGTCGACACGAGTGACTCCCGACTTAGGAAACCACTTGTCGGACGTGCTGGCGCGTACTCCGGCATATACTTCAAGGCCGGGGATAGCCGTCGCTTTCTCAAGGAGATGGGAACCGAGGAATCCCCCGGCTCCCACTATGAGTACTCTTTTCATGGTGCCATTCATTGAGCTATAGCCTTATATGTCTTGTTGCCCTGCTTTACTACGTGGAGCTCTCCCGGCTCTGGGTGACTGATGCGTATACCCTGCAGGTTGAAGTATTCCACCGGGGCATCCGAAGCTTCGATTCCTTCTACTGCGGTGAGGCCGGAAGTTCCGATTACGACGTAGCTGTTTGCCGGTACCGTCACTTTGTTGGCAGTGGCATCGAATGTGCTTTCCTGCTCAAAAGTCTGAGACAAGATCTGGTAGGCAGAGTTGTCGTTGGAGGGGAATCCGAAAGTGAAGGTGATGGCCTTATCGATGTTGGGATTGATGAATGTATAGACGGCCTCACTGCCTGCAATAGAGGATAGGGTACGACCGTTGTCCCAATTGTTGGCTCTATCTGCGCAAGTGAAGGCAGCATCTTTGGTGAAAAGCTGAGGATTGTTGTTGCGTATTGCGGCCAGTTCGGCATAGCAATGCGTGAGTCCGTTGCGGTACTTATTATCGAGCAATGCCCAGTTGACGATCTTGGGGTCGGTATTGTTGCCACCGTCGGCATTTTTTGTGCTCTGTTCATTACCCATTTCGGAGAATTGCCATATCATATGGGCCCCCGGGCTCATTATCATCTGTGCTGCGGCACTGCCAAGACGCTGCATGGCGACTTTTGTTGACTTTACCGCCGGCACTCCGAATTGTTTCTGCTTGTAGGCGAGGCGTTGCTCGTCGTGGCTTTCAAGATAGCTGACGGTCGACCCCCATGTCCTGCTCCAGTTGGGAGCATAAAAACCTTCGAGACCTGAATTGTCGGAGTATCCCATTGCAAATTGGCATCCCTGCTCGTTGAGGTTGCTCCAGTTGAGTTGTCCGAATGCCGCCATATCGTTCTCTTCCTGTGCCCCGGCGAGGTTCTCGTTGATGAAATATGCATCCGGATTGATTTCGTCCATAGCGAGCTGGATGGCACGCATATTGTCAATACGGCTCTGGTTGAAAGCGTTGGTAGCCGCATCTCCGGAATTGGCATAGGAATCATTGTCGCCCAGACCTTTGACGAGGTCGAAGCGGAAGCCGTCAACCTTATATTCCTCGAGCCAGTATTTCACGCAGTCGGCCCACTGCTTACGTACGAGCGGGTGTCCCTGGTTGAAGTCGTTGAGCACACTGTAGGCATGCGGAGCAGTGGCGTTGTACATAGGATTGCCACCTACTTCATACATCTTATACCATGGGTGCTGCCAGTCGCTCTGGTTGAATACCATATCGAGTATTACAGCAATTCCGTTGGCGTGGCATAGGTCGATGAATTCCTTATAGTCGTCGGGAGTACCGTAAGCCTTGTCGGGAGCGAAATAGAAGTTAGGGTTGTAGCCCCATGATATGTTGCCGTTGAACTCAGTGATCGGGAGAAGTTCCACTGCATTGATGCCGAGTGACTTTAGATAGGGAATCTTTTCGATTGCTCCGCGCACTGTGCCATCGCCGAGAGCTTTACCCTCGGTGCCGGTAAAGTCGCGGAAGAGGAGCTCATAAATGATGAGATTGTTCTTGTCGACACCTTTGAAGTCTGTTATCTTCCATGCATAATCGTTGATGTCAGACTTATATATGGCGAGACATACATCTTGCACCTTCTCTATAGGATATGCGGGAAGACCAGGGAACACGCTTTCCGGAATGTATTTGTCGTTGGCCGGGTCGAGCACAAGGCGTGCATAGGGATCGCCTACTGAAGTCTTGCCATCTACGAGGTAGTAGTAGAGATAGGTTTCGCCTGGATTGATTCCCTTTATTGTCTGCCAGAAATATTCGATGCCGTCTACTTTGTCGCAATACATTGAGCCGGCGTCGTTGAGCGCGTAGTCGTTCCAGCTGCCGACGATGCTGACGGAGTGTTTGCCGGGTGCAGCGAGGCAGAATGTCACGCTTCCGTCGCCGTTATCTACCGCACCCATCACGGGATTACCCCCGGGGTAGGGTTTGGTCTGTGCGGCCGACATATAGTAAAGGTCGAGAGTGGCAGTGGCCGACTCTCCATCGGCCACTGCTGTTGCCGTGATGGAATAGTCGCCGGGATTGGTGAATGTATGCTGGGCTACCAGTTCCTTGCCTTGGGCCTCTCCGATTACAGCCCCATCCATTGTCAGGGTGATATTGGCTGTTTTGGTAGTTGCTACGGTGAACGTCACTGTGGAGTGGTCAGCTGTTATCACGCTTCCTTCTATATCGCTCTGCAGAGAGATCTGGAGGCCCGACTCGAGGACATCGAGGAATATGTCGCCTCCGGACGCAGTCTTGCCTTCGCGGGAACCGTTGGAGTTACGGAATACAAATGCCAGGCGGTTGACTGTCTCCGTGGGATCGGTGATGCCGTAATACTGGCGTATATTGCCTATATATAGTTTCCATACGTTAGGCGAAACGTATTCAAGCTGGTATTTAGCTGAGTTGTCACACCAATTGGGGGCGTAGCGCCATTCCCCCTTGTTGGTGCATGCGCCGGTGTGGGCGTAAACGGGATCGGAAGCAGGCTGGTTTTCGAGTCCTTTGCTTCCTTGGTCTGCGTAGAAGTAGATCCAGACGTCTTCAGAATCCTCCTGCAGAGGAGCTGGAGTTGAGGAGACCTGTGCTTTGGCTATGCCTGATAAGCATAGGAGCACTGAGAATAGGAGTAAAAGTTTTTTCATATGTGTACTTAAAAATAGTTGGCGTTACTATTTAGGGGGCGGTTGTGAAACCGCCGTTCCATTGTTAGTCTTCATCGGGGACATATGTGGCTTCGCGCATGTCGCGGTATTCTTCCCAGTCCGGGTCTTCAGTAGCCTCGAATTTGAGTGGCATTTCCGGCAATTCAGCAAGGGCACGGTTGAATACCTTTCCGAAAATGTTGAGGCTATGGGTGTAGAATACCCAATCGCGACGTCCAGCGCCGGTATAGATACCGGTCATGACGGCACATTTGTCTTTACCAAACTCGTCGATCATGGCATCTGTAGCCTTCTCCATGAGTTCGGAGTCGGCATCAGACGGCATGCCGTCAGGCTTGGGATCATAGTCCCAACTGACGGTCACACGTACCGGGAATTTACCGGGTTTCTGCCATTTTTCTATGTCGTCGCGGCCTGTAATGATGATGGTCAGGCCATCTTCAGACTCTGCGGGGTAGCTCCACCATTTCATAGGAATTTAGAATTTAGAATTTAGAATTTAGAATTATTCTGTTCCATCTTGTGGTAGGGTACTGTTCCATTGCTCGTCGGCTTCCTTTTCGCGCTTCTCGTAGGCATCTACGATGCGCTGCACGAGAGGATGTCGCACTATGTCTTTTTTCTCATATTCGATTATGCCGATCCCTTTTACTCCTCGTAGGATGCGGAGGGCTTGGATTAGTCCACTCTGTACAGTGCGCGGGAGGTCGATTTGCGTTGTGTCGCCGGTGACTATCATTTTAGCGTTGTGGCCGAGGCGTGTCAGAAACATCTTCATCTGGTGTTTGGTAGTGTTTTGGGCCTCGTCGAGTATAATGATGGCGTCGTTGAGAGTGCGGCCGCGCATGAAGGCGAGTGGGGCAATCTGTATGGTATCGGTCTCCATGTATTCCTTGAGCTTCACCTGTGGGATCATGTCCTCAAGTGCGTCATAGAGAGGTCGCAGATAGGGATCGATCTTATCCTTCATGTCGCCCGGGAGGAAACCGAGTTTTTCACCTGCTTCCACAGCAGGACGGGAGAGCAGTATGCGTCGGCATTGGCGGTTTTTCAGGGCGGCTACGGCGAGAGCGATCGCGATGTAGGTCTTGCCCGTGCCAGCCGGACCAAGAGCGAAGGTGAGGTCGTTTTCATTAAACGATTTTACCATCTTTGCCTGATTGGCATTACGCGGAGAGATAGGGCGTCCGTTCTGGCCGAATATAATGACCCCTTCTGAATCTATAGCTTTTGGGGCGTCACCCTTGATTATGTCGATGATTACATCTTCCGTCAGTTTATTATATTTCACTGCGTATTCCTCGATTTTATGGATCTTTTCCTCGAAATCGAGGGTCTCGCTTTCCTCTCCGATTACTTTGATGACATTGCCGCGTGCTGCTACGCGCAGCTTCGGGAAGAGGTTGCGGATGAGGTTTATATTGTTGTTGTTGACCCCGTAGAATGTATGCGGGTCAATCTGATCTATTATTACTGTTCTTTCGTTCATTTTATTTAAGTTTCGTTCCTCAACTTAAGGTTTAATAGGGTTATGGGTTTATGGATTTATAGGGACTCGTTCCAAACTCACATAAACCTATAACCCCATAAACCTATAAACATCGACTTTGGGTTTGCCAAAGTCGAGATTAGCCTACGGAGCCTTCGAGGGTAATTTGCAGAAGCTTTTGCGCTTCGACGGCGAACTCCATGGGGAGTTTGTTCATGACTTCTTTGGCGTAGCCGTTTACGATCAGAGCTACGGCTTCCTCCATCGGTATGCCGCGCTGCTGACAGTAGAAGAGCTGGGCCTCGTTGATTTTAGATGTAGTAGCCTCGTGCTCCACTGTGGAAGCGTTGTTGGCTACATCAATATAAGGGAATGTATGCGCTCCGCATTTGTCGCCGAGGAGCAGGGAGTCGCATTGGGTGAAGTTGCGGCATCCGGTAGCCTTTGCGGCTACTTTCACGCCACCGCGGTAGCTGTTTTGGGAAAGCCCGGCGGAAATGCCCTTGCTGACTATGGTAGATTTCGAGTTCTTGCCGAGGTGAATCATTTTTGTGCCGGTGTCGGCCTGCTGGTGATTGTTGGTGACGGCTACGGAATAGAACTCGCCGACGCTTTCATCGCCCTTCAGGATGCAGGAGGGGTATTTCCATGTGATTGCGGAGCCTGTCTCCACTTGGGTCCAGCTGACTTTGGAGCGGTGACCGCGGCAGAGTGCGCGTTTTGTCACAAAATTATAGATGCCGCCTTTTCCATCTTTGTCGCCGGCATACCAATTCTGCACTGTAGAGTACTTTACTTCGGCTCTTTCCTCCACAATTATCTCTACGATTGCGGCGTGAAGCTGGTTTTCATCGCGCATTGGGGCGGTGCAACCTTCAAGATATGATACATAAGCATCGTCGTCGGCTACAATTAGCGTGCGCTCAAACTGGCCGGTTCCGGCGGCGTTTATGCGGAAATATGTGGATAGTTCCATTGGGCAGCGTACACCCTTTGGAATATAGACGAACGACCCGTCGGAGAATACGGCTGAGTTGAGGGCCGCAAAGAAGTTGTCGCGGTAGCTGACGACACTTCCGAGATATTTGCGTACAAGATCAGGGTAATCCTTCACAGCCTCGGAGAAAGAGCAGAATATGACGCCGAGTTCAGCCAGTTTCTCACGGTGGGTGGTCTTTACGCTGACTGAGTCCATCACTGCATCGACGGCTACTCCGGCAAGATGCTTCTGTTCTTCAAGAGAGATGCCAAGTTTATTAAAGGTGTCGATGAGTTCGGGATCCACTTCATCGAGACTCTTCTTAAGTTCCTTCTTTTTGGGAGCGGCATAGTAACTGATAGCCTGATAGTCTATCTCAGGTATGTCGAGGTGGGCCCAGGTAGGCATCTTCAGCGTTAGCCAATGGCGGTAGGCCTTGAGACGAAAGTCGAGGAGCCACTCCGGTTCCCCTTTCTTCTCTGATATGTAGCGTATCACGTCTTCGGATAGTCCGGGTGGCACGATATCGGTGTCGATATCGCTCGTGAAACCATATTTATATTCACTATTTGTGGTCTCGTCCAAGACCTTCGCACTATTGTTTTCCATAATTCTTTTCAATAAACTTTTCCAAATCTCCAATCCTCCACAAAGATACAACAAAAAACTCGCCAAAACAATTTAAACTCTTGGAATATTTTTGTGAGGAAAAGATATTGGAAGTATAGTCTGTCATATAACAGGTTTTTCAACTGTCATTACCGGAGTTCTTGGGGAACCAAAGTCACGTACATATCGTCGGTGATAAGCGTGGAAGTGTTCGATTTAAGGTCAAGGTAATAAAGTGAGAGCTTGACATCGAACGGCGGTATTGATTTTCCATCGATTGTGAATATATCGGCCGAGATTGAGAATGTTCCGTTTTTATTGTGGATGCGTTTGTTGATTTCCTCTCCTTCATAGTCGTAGGATACATAAAAGAAATGCTCACTGTCAGTCTTAAATGTTGTCGGAATACTGATGGAATCAGTGAAATAGAAATGGTCAGTCACCATATTTCTGAGACTGATGACGTTGTTGGCCGATCCTCTCGACGAGAGATGTTTCACTCCCTTGATGAAGCTCATGATGTCGGCAGCCTTAGATTTCTGATATTGCTCGGCCACGACAAGACGTTGGTTGCCACTATGCGTATCTACGATTTTCATCGCTTGCTTTGGGGAACTCCATTTTATGGTTGATTTTTCAGGAAAGATATCGTTTACCTTCAGTTCTTTACCATTGATGCTTATCGTGGGGGTGTTAAGAAATACGATTCTGAAGTCTGCCTTAAGCAGTAACGTGGAAGCGAAGATGGCAGCTAATAAGAAAAAAAATCTTTTCATATTGGATGTGATGTGTTTAATTTTTGACAATAAATAGAGAATCCTGAAAGAAAGAGACTTACAAGAAATGTATCATGAAATTCATTGAAGAGATAGAATTGGAGTATTTGCAAAAGACTGAGCAGCACTTCGAATCCGAAGAAACTCAGTATAAAGCAGATTATCGTGCCCGGATGCCAATCTATGATTTCCCATATGGATTTGCCGAATACAAGGGCACCGCAGATGCAGAAGTATATTGCGATAGATAGGAGTGCTGACCAGGGATTGATATGGTCGCGTCCGTTCCTTAGGGCTAAGAATGCATTGATATGAATTGCCGGGCCTGAGACCTGGCCTATATAGGAATCGTGGATATCGTTCTCAGTATAATCCCCTATCACGATTACCTTGTCTTTGCAGAGCTGCGAAGTCTCTTGGTCAGAAAGACAGTCCAGGATATCCACTCCCAGGTTATACCATGTCTTGTCTCCGCTTTCAGGATGATATGGGGCTGACAGCTCAGTCTCAAGAGGCAGAATCATGCAGGGAGTCAATCTTGAAGCAGTTCCCCCTCCTGTGTACTCAAGCAGACGGTTGGCTATCGAAGGCATACCGTCTGTACTTAAGAAACTGTATTTAGAGAAATTGTTCGACATCAGATTGATGTCATAGTCAGCGGCCCCGAGACGTTCGGTATTGATCATTGGAGTGACAGACTCACCAGAGTGGTAAGGCACGACGATGCGAGGCATTTGGTTGATGAGGCTGAAGAGGGCCGAGTCACCATAGGAAGGAAGGGATTCGTTGAAGAAGACATCTATGGCTATGGCCTTATAGTCAGTCTTTTGGGCCAGTGAAAGAAACCGGGTGAGTTTTTCTCTGTCAGTGACATCTATTTCACCGCATGGAAGTCCGTATTCATCATAAATAGGCGTCAATTGCCGGTCGTATGCGATATTTACTGCAAGTATATCATCATCGAGCGGGCGAGGTGTGTGGCCCGCTATAAGAGTCGCGAGTCTCATCTTCTTCATCGACATTTCCTCGTTGCCGAATGAATGTGGGTAGCGGTCACAAATAAACGCGAGAATTATCAGCACGACGGTGCTCCCGATTGTTGTGGCCCATCTGCCGAAGCGGGATGCTCCGGCAGACAGCACGCTGTTGGCTATCGCTGTGATTCTCTCTTTGAAACTGTCTATCCAGGTCTTATTTTGCTTTGTCATGTTCTTTTTCAATACCCTTCAATTCCTGCTTCGTGCAGAAAATCCTTTGCCGGTTGATGATTCATGTCGGCTGCCCGTTTAAGGTAATATTTCCATACGGCGGGTCTTGAGTCCTTATATCTTGCCTTGCCGAACATGGTGAGGTAAGCCGGATCTTTATGCTGTGCTACGGCTTTCTTTAGATGCTCGCCATTGAGAATGGCTTTCGAGGAGTATTTTGTACCTGAAATTGTGTAGAGGAACTCTTCGTCAGCACTGAAATCATCAAGACTTTCCGACTCTTTGTTTTCCATCAGTTCGTCAAAGAGACGGAATGCCTTTTCATGGTCAGGCTCACAACCATAGCCATAAAATGATACGACGATGAGGTTTGCAAGGGCTGGATAGTAGCCGAGAGCTGCTCCTTTCTTAAAGTATTCAACGATACTTGACATGCTCTCTTCCTTCTTGTAGTCATGGTTTTTGCACCACAGCATTGCGTAGTTGTTGCATGCTTGAGCATGCCCCTTGTCAGCAGCCTCTTTCCAGAACTTCATCGCGTCTTCCGTTCGGTTGAGCCGTTGGTAGCGTCTGGCTACTGTAGAGAGTTCCTTAGGTGTCATCTTCTTTATTCCGCCAGATTTAGCCACTAGTTCATCTGTCTCTTCAGCTAAAACTCGAGCCTGAAGGTCCTCGCTTCTTTTCTGAGAATCTTTTATGACAGATAGAAATCGGTTTTTAGAAGCCGATTTTGAGTAGAGTGGATAAGCGTCTTTCCATGTTTTCCCTTCGATTGCTCCCGCTTCATAAACGCGGGCTAGAACGTAGTCACCACCCTGCCAGTTGAAGTTAGGTTTGTCTTGATGATTGATGACCATATCGTATGCTTCCTTCCATTTTTTTTCATCGAGAAGGTATATAGCAGTCTTCACTGCGCCCCATACGCTCCCTTTTTCGGCAGCGTTTCTAAAGCATACCTTAGCTTTAGTCTCATCTTTGGGATAATATTTAGGGAATTTGCCATATAAAAGTAAGTCACCCTCCAGAGCCTCTGCATCGGGAGCTCCGGCAACCTTTGCGAGCTTTACGCAAGTGGTGGCACAGAGATCGACGGCAAATTCTTCATTCCTTGATTTGTCGAGAGGTCTGTCCGGATGATTTATGGCTTGATATGCAGCTGTCGCCCATTCCTCGGGAGTGGTCCGGGCTGCCTCTTCTTCGTAGAGATTATACAGGCGTTCAAGCGCTTGTGGAGACACTTCAAACCCAATAGCTGCAAATGCCTTGTTTTGAAAGGCGTCCTTAGCAGAGTTTCTGAGGTTTTCGAGGATAAGCTTTGCGTTAGCAAGGTGCACTCCCTTGAGTTCCATCTTGTGGAGTCTTGATAGTTTTATACGTGCGTCCGCACTTGCAAGTGCTATCCCATAGTCCTTAATCTGTGACTCCGGATGCGTACCATGATAAGCAGCGGAGTTGAGCCATGAGGAATTGTATTCACCATTGACCTTATGATATTGATAGGCAGCTATATAATAGATCAAGGCACGCTCATCGTTTGTAAGATCATAATTGTTGGCTTTGGAAGCATGCTCAATAGCGGTCTTCATAGCCTGTAGGGCCTCTTCAGGATTAGAATCATGTAGCTTTATGAAGAGCTCAAGCTGCTTCTTAGCAAGTTTCCCGGGACTTTCGTTTTTTGCTCCCGTCGTAGGGAGCGCAGTCATAAAGACTATCAGGCATGTCAGAAAAATGATTAGTTTGCGTATCATTGGGTAATATGTTGGTTGTATTCTGATTTCGATGTTGTTTAGACGTATTCTTTAAGCAGCCCGCAAAATAATTGTTTAGTATATATTTGTCGTTTAATTTTTGTGAACAGCTTATTTTATCAAGATGAAGTCGTTTTTGGTATTCTGCGTCCGGAGAGTAGGAATCTGAACTCCATCGGAGAGGCGTCCAACCTCGTTGCAGAGGTATTCTCCTAATTCTGTAGAGGATATGCCTCCATCAGAGTTCAGGTCGGCTTCTCTGGTGGTCAGACCGTTTTTAAGACACCATGTGAAAAGACCGTTATTCCATTCATCACCCTCAAATGCCACTTCAAGCCCTCCTGAAGATGATACAACGGTGGAGCCGCTTCCCCACCTTATGTCCATGAATAATTCGTTGAATAGCATGCGTGTTTCTTCTATCCCGTGCCCTTCTCTTAATTTTGCTGAGTTGCCGACACTTCTGAACTTGATACCTGATGGCTTTACGTCAGAAGTCTGGGCTATGAAATCTTCTTTATCGATTTCTCCCGAGTGGCAGGCATCTATAAGCACAAGGCGATTGAGAGCCTTTGTGCCGTCAAGCACCGCTTCGAATTTTTCATAAGGAATACCGTTTGATGCCGGATTCTTGAAATTGATTGAGCTATGACTGAGATAGTAGTTTAGTTGGTCGTCCAAAAGACCATGTCCGGCATAGAACAATATTACCGTATCGTCGCGTTTTGCTTTCGTTACGAAGGTCTTGATAGTAGTGAGGGATGCAGGAGTGAATTTAGTGTCTGTCAGTACAAGTTTCTCTACATTTGAGAAGGTCCCTTGATTTCCTTTGAAAAGGGTTACGAGGTCTTCAGCGTCTTTAGCGGCATAGCGAAGATTGTAGTTATCGTTGGTATATTCCGACACTCCTATCGCTACTATGTAGAGGTTTGGCTTAATCGAAGGATTCGATTTTCCGGAAATCTCGATTGTCTTTCGTAGGGATTCTGCACCGGCTGAGTTTATAGCGAATATTTCTATTGTGTTTTGGCCCGAACAGAGGTCAATTGCCATTCGATTACTATATTTTTTTAGTCTTTGTGCAGAAATGTCTTTACCATTTTTGCCGAGGAGTGGCACGCCGTTGAGGTTTACGAATACACGCTTCAGGGTGTGGGTGGGATCGCTGACCATGAAGTTGATATTGACGGAGGTCGCCTCCGTGATGTTGTCGAGTTCACGCTCGTTGAGCAAGCTGACGGATGGGAGGGCGAGTTCTGCTGTAAGGTCTTTTTCTGTAAATCCCATTTTTCTTAGTCGTTTAAGCCATGCCTCATGATAAAGTGCCACTTTATCATGAGGAGCACCAAGCCTTTCAAGGATAATGTCAGGGCGGTTTAGTCGGAGATCGAATTGCTCGAATGGATACACTTCAAGTCCCTTGGCGAAGTGTACTCCGGAGTGAGCACCCTTTGAGGCCTTATAATAGTTGTCTGGTGTAATGAAGATATAGTCTTTCCTGTCGTTCATTGCAAAGGCCGACATAGTGAGTTCTTCGGTTACAGGATTCCAAAATCGTAGCGAACCTTCGGCATCCGACGTGATAAGGTGTCTTCCGTCTGAAGTGAGGCCAATGCCGTAGGTGTCGGCAAGATGTGAAGGTATGTTTTTTCTCATATCCTTGACTCCTCTTGTCCAAAATGATACAGAACCATCTTTGCAGACAGTGGCGAATCTGTCATCGGATAGAAACGCGCTGCCTTGCATGACGCCGAGTTGCAACGGGCGGGTATCATAATCGAATCGGGAACCCTCTTGATCCATTGGAAGTTCAAACAGTGTCCCCATCTGGCCGCCACCGACGAATGTTTTTCTGTCAGGGGATATCGTGAGGTGATGCACTGCATGTCCAGTCTTTGCAAGTAGTTTCTTATCGAGGGGATTTTCAAGCGACGCTTTCATTATCCAGGAGTTTTCATGACCGCTAAGAAAGAATTCCCCTTTGGGATCAGGTGTCAGACAATACACTCCAAGATAGTCGTTTTGAGGAGTATAGTCAGTGACCTTGACAAGTTTTTGACTTTCTGGATCAGCATTAAGGAGGCCACTATAAGAGGCTGCCGTCATTAGGTTGTCGGTTAAGGCAAAGTCGTAGATGGGAGTGCCTTCGGCCTGGAAGGTATTTGTGAGTAGTGGCTCTATATATGTTGATGCTCCTGAGAGATTCCAACGGGTGAGGTCATTGGCATATCCTCCTACAAAGAGGGTATTGTCATCCGTGAATTTGCAACGGGTTAAGTCGAGATAACCATAATGGAATGGTTTCTTACTATCTGAATTGGCTATTGAGGCGGGAATAGGCATACCGCTGGTTTTATCTATCGCAATCGCGGAATTTTGCGAGGCGATTCTGGAATAGGGAACTATAGTCGCGATTTTAGCATTCCGTATGTCCCAGACAAGTGGTGATGGACCTCCGAGCGCCACCAGACTGTCGTTTGGCGAAATGTCGAGTCGTCCAGACTCTGGGGAGGAGTTGCCGCCAAGGAAGCCGATGAAGTGTTTGTCTTTTCTTGAGATGATTTCTATCCTACCATCTTTAAGTTTAAATATATACAGGTCGTGATATGAATTTCTTTTCTCAAGTTCCTTTTCTGGAATCGAGCCAACTCGTTCGCCTGTCATGACATTAACACCTAAACACATCGAATTTCCCCGCAATGAAGCGATTATGTTTCCCGGATCAGATATGTATGCTATTTCTGGTCGCAGTGGATCAAATCTGACCTTTCCCTTTGTGGGGATAGATAGTCTTTTGATCATACGTCGCATATTGATATCCCAAAGGATTACTGAGTTATTATTGCATGTGACTGCATATTTACCATCAGGTGATATGTCGAAATCTTCGATGTAGTGTGCTGACTGAACGATGGTTTCAATTTGTTGTGGATCTTTTGTGGTTGCCACCGTTGTTGTTAAAGGGAATAAAAGTGAGACGAGAATGGTTACTGAAGATATTATTGAAAGACCGTTTAAGGAAAGTCGATGAAGTGGTTTAGTCATGAGGTGAGTTCGTATAATTATTAATTGCGTAGTTTATGCAAAGATAAGATTATTATTCTGAATATCCAAATTTTTTTCAAAATATCCGTTATATCCACAATGCCAATTAAGGACCTGACTGCAGCGAGAATTAGCCTCGACTCTTTATTGATTCTTCTTCAATTTAGTTGATATCATCTTTACTTACGTGTTCTTTCAGCCAATGAATGTGCTTGTAAAAGGTCCGCGTGCCTTAAAATCGCCTGCATTCCTTCTAACGATAGACTAAATAAGTATTTCTATTTAGTTGAAACTGCAACCTTTTCTGAGCTCATCCGACCAATTTTGAGCTGAAAGATCAGCGCCCCCAAAAAAATGCGTAGCCAAAACTAAAAAGTTCTGTGTCCATCTGCACGTTTTGGGCTGACTTGAAGTTCTGAGCTTTAAACTCCCCCCAGTTCATGCTATCCATCAGTATTTTCAACTAAATTTATTGGGGAGTGCCCTCAGAAAAATTAGGGTAGGACGCCCGCGGACGCGCCCGGAAGTCGCTAACTACACTGGCTACGCAGTAAATTGTAAGCCGTAGGATTCTTCAACTAATTTAAAGAAGAACTCTTTTTATCAGAATAAGGGGTTGAGGGGATGGGAAGGCAGTAATTTTGCAGGCGTAAACGATAAAACACCAGCTACAAAATGGAAGAAAACAAAGACACTATCTATGACATTGAGAGTGCTGTTCACCCTGCAGAGGGGAGCGTGGCAGAAGAATTGGCAAAAGAAAATGAGTCTTCTGATATTTCAGATAACTCAGATAACTCCCGGAACAGTGATAACACAGAAGATCCGGCACCCTCCGAAATCTCAGAGAATTTCGAAAGCCCCGAGCTCTCCAAAGAACCTGCCATGGCAGAGATTGAGCGGATGGTAGAAGATATGGGTGCGGAGACACTGCTCTCCATCATCAAAGACAACAGGAATGCGGCCATTCGGCAGATCATCAGTGAAGTAGAGGCCTCGAGAGACCGATCGTTGCCTTCCGGATCTTCGACAAGAAAAGAATGCAGTTCAATATTCGACTTGGCAGCCCTTGCCTAACGACCAACAATCACGTATTAACGATTTGTCTTTCGCACATCCAATTCCCCAAACCCCAAACAACTCAACACCCTCACAACTCAACAACCCCACAACTACACAACTCAACAACTTAACCCCCCACAACTTATGAACACTTCAATCCAACCCGGGCAGCCCGCGACTGTCAGCGCGCTTACCAATGCCACCGGCGGCCTCAATGCCGGCAACTTCGTAGAAACCGACATCGATCAACAGCTTTTCAGCTTCAACAGCGATGACACACCCCTGATGAATCTCATGCTCCGCGCCAAACGTGTGAAGGTCAACAGCCCGGAGGTAGACCACTTTATGATCGACGAGCCCAAGTCTACGCTTACCACATCTGCCGATATCTCCGGCGGTCAGGTGCAGGCAGTGCTTACCCTACAACCGGGAGAGCAGAATCTTCCGAGACAATACACCACTCTTCTTGTGAAGGGAGTTGACGGCTATGACCGCGACGGAAAAACGATGACTCCCGGAAAATCACTGATGGTTTTTGTAGTCGGTCATGATGCTTCCAGTGGCAATCCGATTGTTAGGGCTGTCAATGGAAAGAAAGTGTCGGCCGACGATGAGACATCACTCATGCCCCCTATTCCAATGGGCACAAAGCTGGTGCTTCTTGCCAATTCTCTCTATGAAACCCAAAAGGAAGTAGATCCAGATCTGATCGTACCGCAACCCACAAGGGTATATCTCCAGAAGAGGGGTATGAACCAGGTAGTGAGCGATTACTTCGAGAGCCAACGTAAGCGTACGCCATTCTCAAAAGCTATAGTGGCAGAACAAGCTATTGCCAACTTTAAGGTCAGAGGCAACCGTACCCTTTGGGCGGGAAGAGCCGGCAAGTTTCAGATCAACGTCCCGAAACTTGGAATGCAGACTGTCTATAGCACGGAGGGTCTACGTTGGCAGTTTAAGCGAGAACTGCAACATACCGGACGATGGACAGTGGAAAAGATCATTGCCCTTGCCAAGATGTTCTTTACAGGTGAAGATGTACCGAAGACTGCACTTTTGCTTGCAGGCAAGGATCTCTTGGAGCAGATACAGTGTGTCGACTTTTCCCGTCATCCCGAGATTCAGATTTCGACAAAGACTAATTCAATAGGATGGAGCGTAACAAACTTCCATACTGTCTTTGGAGATATCGAAATAAAGCGTGAGCCGACGCTTGATCGTCTGGGTTGGAGCCGTAGTGGTGCCCTAATCGGACAAGACCGTTTGGTACACTATGTCTACAGTGCCGAACACAGTTTCCAAGACCGCATGGAGGGTCATGAAGCTTCGCGTAGCGGAATCTTGATTTGGGATGCCCTGGCTCTGAAGGGGAGTTGCCATATCTGGATAGACGGAGAAGGAGAAATTGGAGCAGATGGTAGCGAGTGCCTTCAGCTATGGGACTCTGCGACAGTTCCTCCTGCAGAGGAAGGAATGGTCTATTACCTTGTGAATGACTGCCCGGCTATTTCCGCAGGGGCCAAGTCGGGCACAATGTGGACCTACGACGGCTCTGTCTGGAAAGAATACTCCGGAGAGATATTGATTAATAATTAATTCAACTTTCGCTTGCGAAAGTCGAAGGTTATGGGTTTATGGGTTTATAGGTTTATGGGTTTATAGGTTTATAAGTTTAAAGGGTTAAAGGTTTATAGGTTTATAAGGTTATCATTTGACTGATAAAATTTTAATAAAATCATACCTTTAAATTGGGTTATTTAATCCCATAACCTTTTAATCCATAGCCTTTAAGTTGAGCTGGCGAAACTTAAATTTATAATTAAATTTGAGTCTTCAGTCTTGAGTCTTCAGTCTTGAGTCTTCAGAGGCTACGCATTTCAATCAAAGCGGCCTGTCCGCAATCTCAAGACTGAAGATTGAAGACCGAAGACACAAAGACTGAAGACTCAAAACATCAAAATTATGAAGAAAATATATGAAGTCAAAGGGATGATGGAGTGGCATCCTGAGTTCAGGGTGGGACGTGTGTGTCTGAAGGTCGCATTCACCGGAGGTCATCTCTGCGGAGGTGCCTGTACCCCGGCCGTGTGTGAGACCACCGACCCCGTAGTGCAGAAGGTAATTGAGAGTTCTACAGCATTCCGGAATGGACGTATACGTCTTGTCAAGGAGCAGCAACTTATGGAGGGCAGGCTTCCCAGCCTGCCGCCGGACGTGCCGGGTAGTCTGCCACCCAAAAAATTGGTTAGCATTGAATTTGACGATATAGACAAGGCCACCGATTTCCTACAGCACGCCAAGGGTATTCCTCTGGAACGCATTATTACCCTCGATCAGTGTGTGGCTGAGGCAAAACGTCTTGGTATGGATTTGAAAATCAAGAAGTAAGTTATGAAATATACGTTGCAGAAATTGCAAGGCGATGTTATGGCGCGGCTGGGCGAAATAGTCCGGCCGCAATGCTTGATGTCGGAAGTGCAGGCATCTGCCGGAATTCCATGTCCGGAGGATGTCGTTGCTCTGAAGATACGGTCATTACTGCCTGGCGTTGGGTTGAAGTTGATAAGGGAAGCACCTTTGGATATGCTGGAAGGTGGTGTCGTCGGTGTGTCGCGTGAATTGTCTATGCGGCTGATGCCCTGTGGATTATATGCAGCTGAGTGTCTTCTTCCCGACGCTTTCTTGCGGCTCACGTCTGTGAAGATGGTAGGGTGGCAGCATAGTGTCAGCTCTCTGATCCTTCCCGGTTCGGCAGAATGGAGCCGTCAGTGGTCGCCAGAGACGGGGATTGCAGGATGCCAGGAGCGTCCAATGGCCTATCTGGCGAGCAGTGCAAATGGAAGGTTACTGAGGCTGCTTGGATCTGAGAGTGAGGGAGATGCGCTTGAATGGCTGTGCGGCTGGTCGGTGCCTGACGTGGACATGGAAGGGAATTTTGACTTTCCGGAAGCATTATATGGGGATTTGATTGGATATATTTCTGAGGGAGTATGAGTCTTATGAGTCTTACTTATAAGTCTTATGCGTCTTATAAGTCGTATAAGTTGTATAAGACTTATAAGTTATATAAGTCTTATAAGTTGTATGAGTCTTATAAGTCTTTTTATTATTTTATAATGTGTAAGCAAAAATTTGGCTATCTGCTAAATTTTTGCTTATTTTGCATAATAATTACATCTCTCTTCCCTCACAACCCAACAACCTCACAACTCAACAACCTCCTTAAATGGATAAATATATAGTAAGCGCACGTAAATACCGTCCGGCTACATTCCGGAGCGTAGTGGGGCAGAAGGCCTTGACTTCTACGCTTAAGAATGCTATAGCCAGCGACCGGCTTGCGCAGGCCTATCTTTTCTGTGGACCTCGCGGCGTGGGTAAGACCTCGTGCGCCAGAATATTCGCGAAGACAATCAACTGTCTCAACCCGACTCCCGACGGAGAGGCTTGCTGCGAGTGCGAGAATTGCAAGGCTATAGAGCGGGGTACGTCGATGAATGTGGTTGAACTCGATGCTGCTTCCAACAATAGCGTCGACGATATCCGCGACATAACCGATCAAGTGCAGACTCCACCACAGGGTGGAAAATACCGCGTATTCATCATTGATGAGGTTCATATGCTCTCTTCGGCAGCCTTCAACGCTTTCCTCAAGACTCTTGAAGAACCACCTAAGTATGTGATCTTTATACTTGCAACCACGGAGAAGCACAAAGTGCTCCCTACGATCCTGAGCCGTTGCCAGACATATGACTTCCGGCGTATCACGATCGAAGACATGGTAGAGCAGATGCAATATATAGGCCAGCAAGAAGGAATCCAGACTGATCCGCGAGGTTTGGAGGTGATAGCACGCAAGGCAGATGGAGCCATGCGCGACGCCCTCTCTATTTTCGATCAGGTGGCCGCTTCTTCACGCGGCAACATCACATACGAGAGTGCAATCGAAAACCTGAATGTGCTGGACTACGACTATTATTTCCGACTTGTGGAGTCGTTCCGCACGGGCGACATTCCGGGTGCCTTGCTCCTTTATCGCGATGTTAGGAGTAAGGGATTCGACTCACTTTTCTTCCTCAATGGCTTGGCCGACCATGTACGCAATCTAATGGTGGCGGCAGATCCACGTACTGCTGAGCTGCTTGAGACATCGAAAGACGTGGCCGAACGCTACACCCAACAGGCCAAGAGCCTCCCGCTGCAATGGTATTATGCTGCGATGAAGGTGCTTAATGACGGCGACGTGCAGTATCGCACGGCCACCAATAAGCAATTTCTCGTGGAACTTGTGCTTATTCGACTTTCTCAGCTTCTAAAACCGGCTACGCCCCCTTTTGACTTAGTGGACTGTGTATATCCTTTGGGCGACATCACACAGTCCACACAGTTCACACGAGCAACGATTAACGATCAACGATCAACGATCAATGATCAACAATCAACCCCACTCCCTCATAACTCCTCCCAACCTCCCAACCCCACAACCCCACAACCTCACAACTCCCCAACCTCACCCCCCCCCAACCTCACAACTCCACAACTCCACAACTCCACCACCCCACAACGCCGCCGCAAGTCGGTAAGCGGTTTCCGCCTCAACGACAGCAGTGTTGAGCAAAAGATGGCTCAGTATGAAGAGCAACGCCGCGAACATCGCGATACGGTTGATATCGTACGCTTCATGCAGGCATGGGTAGCCTATCAGCAGGCCAACACACAGCAGCACATACTTACGAGTGCCATGCGCAACAGCACTCCGCAGCAGACGGGTGAAGAGGAATTTCTGGCTATGGTGGGGCATCCGGCTGAGATTCAGGCATTTGAATTGGCCATGCCTCAACTTATGGCATTTCTCCGCAAGCAGTTAGGCAATGATTTCCTGACGCTTAGAGTAGAAATCGACCCTACAAGGGCAGTGAGCAAACAGCTCCCCCCGCAGGAATTTCTGAAAGAATGCGTCGAGAAGAATCCGGCCCTCGGTGAACTTCTCCGGAAGCTGGATGCAGAGCTGGCGTAAAGATTAAATATTAAAGACTTAAGACTATGATACAGATATCCAATAGAATCAAGGCCATGGCGCAGAGTGCGACTATGGCGATGACCCAGAAAAGCGCCGAACTTCGCGCCCAGGGTATTGACGTGATAACAATGAGCGTGGGTGAACCAGATTTCAACACCCCCGACTTCGTGAAGGAGGCCGCTAAGAAGGCTATTGACGAGAACTATTCCAAATATAGCCCTGCTCCAGGCTATCTCTCCACTCGTGAGGCTATCTGCCGCAAGTTGGAAAAAGAAAATGGTCTGAAATATACCCCCGCACAGATCGTGGTAGGCAATGGCGCGAAGCAGGAACTCTGCAATGCAGTGTTGGCGCTCGTCAATCCGGGCGATGAAGTGATCATCCCTATGCCGGCATGGGTCAGCTATGTGGAGATGGTACGTCTCGCCGAAGGAAAGGTAGTGGAAGTTTGGGCAGGTGTCGATCAGGACTTCAAGATCACTCCCGAGCAGCTTGAGAAGGCTATCACTCCCAAGAGCCGCATGATTATCCTCAACAACCCCTCTAACCCGACAGGCAGCGTATATTCTGAAGAGGAGCTGAAGGGTCTTGCAGCAGTGCTTGCCAAGTATCCCGACATCGTAATTCTTGCCGACGACATTTATGAGCATATTAATTTCCTTCCCGGGCGTGTACACAGCATCGCCGAGTGTCCGGAAGTGTTCGACCGTACGGTAGTGATCAATGGTGTGTCAAAGGCTTATGCCATGACAGGCTGGCGTATCGGTTATCTGGCTGCCCCGCTTGAGGTAGCGAAAGCTGTATCCAAACTTCAGGGGCAGTACACATCCGGTCCCTCCTCAATAGCGCAGAAGGCTGCCGAAGCAGCTCTTGACGGTCCGCAGGAATTCCGGTATGAGATGCGTGAGGCGTTTGAACGCCGTCGCGACCTCATCGTGGAATTGGCCAAGGAGATACCCGGGTGGATTGTCAATCGTCCGGAAGGTGCCTTCTACCTCTTCCCCGAGGTGAGTGCCTATGTAGGCACCATTACCCCCGCAGGTAAGAAGATAGAAAACAGTGGCGACTATACAATGTATTTGCTTGAGGAGGCCCACGTGGCATGTGTAGACGGTGCTGCTTTCGGTGCTCCCGGCTATATGCGTCTGAGCTACGCTACATCCGACGACAAGATCCGCGAAGCGATGCGGCGTATCAAGGAAGCGTCTTTGAGTCTTGAGTCTTGAGTCTTAAGTCTTAAGATTGCGGACAGCCGCTTTGAATGAAATGCGTAGCATCTGAAGACTGAAGACTTATGATTAACTGGATAAAGGATCTTTCCGATAAAATCAAGGCTTGGGGAGCGAGGAAGGAGAACGTCAATGTCTTCATCCTCGGCTTCGCCTGCGTAGTGGGCTGCCTTGCGGGGTTTGGCGCGTTTCTTCTGAAACGTGCCATCCACTATGTGTCGATATTCGCACATTGGATCATCCATAAGGCTCCCATGGAGTGGGAACATGCCGAGTGGTGGTATCTGGTCTTGCCCCTTGTGGGAATACTGATAGCCGTAGCATGGCAGAAATGGATAGCGCGTTCCAACATGGTTTACAGTTCGGAGCGAATAAAAGGGTATCTTGCTTCGAAAAACTACGATATTCCTGCGCGTCTTTCGTTTGACCCCATCGCGGCGTGCGGTATCACGCTTGGTTTCGGCGGCAGTGCCGGGGCCGAGGGTCCTATAGCATATTCCGGAGCGGCAATCGGCAGTAAATTGGGACGCATGTTCGGACTTGACCAGAACATGCTCCGCGTGATGATAGGTATTGGCGCCGGCGCCGGCATTGCCGGTATCTTCAAGTCTCCCATTGCTGGCGTACTGTATACGATAGAGGTGTTGCGTATGAATATGGCCGCTATCCCGGTGACCGCCCTTATCCTTTCAAGTGTGTGCGCCTCCGTCACATGCTACGCTTTTACCGGTACGCACCTTTATCTTCCCTATACCTTGGGAGAATCAGCGACGCTACCTATCCACTGGGTGATATTGCTGGGTCTTTTCTGTGGCCTCTACAGTATGCTTTACAACTGGATTACGGCCTCAATGCAGCATTTCTTCAAGAGCCGGAAGCACCAGTGGGTGTCGTGGGTGACCGGAGGCGTTATCGCCGGTATAATTCTTCTTATGTTTCCCTCCATTTATGGAGAGGGTTATCCGGAGATGACGAAGCTTATCAACGGCGTTCACCACGATATCCTTGCAGGGGGCCCTCTGGATGTGAGCGCGTCGGAGACCACACGCTTCATAGCGGTACTGACTTTGCTGCTCGTATTGAAGGCTTTGGCTACGGTCTGCAGCAATAGTGCCGGTGGCGTGGCAGGTTCGTTTGCTCCGACTTTGTTTGCCGGAGCAGTGGCGGGCACACTGTTTGCGTTGTTGATGAAGCATTGGTTTGGTATTGATCTTCCGGCGCCGTTATGCGCCATGATAGCCATGGGGGGAGCCTTTGCCGGCATAGTCAAGGCTCCGGTGATGTCGATTTTCCTGATCTCGGAGATGACCGGTGCCACCGAATACATCCTTCCCATCTGCATCTGCGCCCTCGTCTCCTTCGCCCTCGTAAAAGGAACTTCTTCCTCCCACCTCCTACGTCCCCGTCCGAAAGATCAGACGCCTCCTCCCTCCACAACTAATAACTCCACAACTAATAACTCCACAACTCCACAACCAAACAACTCCACAACTCCATAAAACAAGAAGGGCCGGGCGTCATCACGACGTCCGGCCTCTTCCGTCTCAGCGCACTTGACGCCAAGACTGCGATAGAAATAACTAATGTATATAACCCAAAATTTAGACAATTATTCAATTGCGGCTTCCTTTTGATCGGAATCATATATAGAACGCGCATATTTATGCAAATATTAGTATATATACGTTAATGTTGTGTTAAAACAAAGGGAGCTGTATGGTGCGTCGCAGTGGTCCCGGTTGCTTGGGAGCCCCGATGGGGCGTGGCAGTGTCATCTCGTTGAAGCAGATGTGAAGACCGATAGCGCGGGTCATAAGCATATCGTCATGTTTTCCTGTGATAGCACCATAGCTGCCGTTGGGTCGTCGTTCATAGGTGAGGTACTCGTCGATGCACGCCTCGTCTCGCTCTATGTATAGACCTTCGCGCACCACTCGCACCAAGTTGGAGATCACCATAGGTTTTGTACTTATATTGGTATGAAAACCGTATTTCCTTGGCTTACCCTCGATAATGTCTTCCGGACTTTGGCGGCGTGCATAGAGATTTGGATAACAGTCGCGGAGCTGGTTGAGGATGAATGCCGACTGGTCGCCGTCGACATACCGGTCCGGATCGCGTGTCTCGAGAGTATTGGATTCTATTACGAGCAGTGAGTTGCCATACCATCGAGCGATCCTCGCCGCCAGCCATGCCAGTTGATCCATGTCGCAGTGTCCTCGCCATTGTGCCGCCACTGCAGGTCCTCCTCCGCGTAGCATGCGTATGCGGTCGAACACAGCGATGACGCTCCAGTCCGCCTTAATACTGCGTCCTCCTACGTCGACTACTGTCAGGAAGCGGTCTTGCATAGCCGTGGGTGTATTTCCATCTGTCGCCGGCATGTCCCATATCTTAAGGCGCCCATTGGGATTGGGTTCAAACGTTATCCCCTCCAGCGCTCTCTCCCCATGGTCGGCTCGTCCCTCCAGTTCGCCAATATAGCGTGGGGGCATGCATTTCTCCTTAAGATGCAGGGCCTTTTGCCGGTTGAATACGTTGGCTCCACTGTTGACGAAGGCCTCCACGTCGTTGCTTGGATACTCCGAGGCCATTTCATCTGTATTGTCGTATCCGGCCCTTGTGCGCTCATACCATGATATAGCCTCAAGCGATGCCCCGGCTTCCCATAGACTCCATATATATCGTCCGGTAGCTTTGCGAGGATCGTCGGAAAAGTCGGAGTTCCTGTTTTTCACTATCCTTTCAGCTATGGCTCTCCTGTCGCTGACCGGGTAGGTATATTTTTCTATCTCGTGCCATGCTACGAATACCGGGCGATAGAGTGACGTGCCCCGTTTGGCTGCCTGATATTCCTTATGGAAGAATGTGCCTACCCCGTTGGCTGTAGATTCCATCACTATCATCGTCTCGGGATAGAGCAGCACTCCCGAAGTGGCTGCGCGTATGATGTCTTCAGGGCGTTTCCCTTCGGTCTTCTTCCATAGTCCTACTTCCGTCAGATGCACGAGTGCATAGTCGCCCCCACGGCTTGAGTCAGGCCTCTCGGCACTTCCTGCCTTTATTCGGAAATTGCGTCGCGGGATGTAGATAGCGCTGCGTGAAAGACCCGGGTTGAAATAGACTTTCTCTTTATCAGTCATGGGGTCGCCATCGCTCTGCAGCAGATGGCGTGGATATTGGTCGAGAGCCCTCTTGGCCATGGCTATCACTTCGTCTGTGCCGGCGTTCTGGTGAGCCACAATAAGTGAATTGAAGCCGGTGTGTCGCATAAGCTGTATCCAGAGCATATATATCTGGGTAGCGGTGCTTCCGCCCCACTGGCGTGCTTTCACCAGCACAATGCGTATCGGAAGCGCCTCCTCACGCATCTTCTCAAACTCCCCTATAAGTTTGCGTTGGGGTGCATTGAGAAGGAAAGGGAGGTCTTCTTCGCCCTGTTTATTTTTTATCTTTATGCATTTATACGCCCAGAAAGGGAAGTCGTAGCGGCATCGCAGTTCAAACCATTGATGTCTGGCATTTTCTATTGACCCCGGGAATACCTCAGTCAGGCTTCGTCCGGCCATCAGTGCCCTCACTTCTGAAAGTTCCTGCATGGCTGTCGGAATAAAGATTCGCGCCGGTTCGAGTTCAGGGATAGTGATTGGGAAGCGGGAGCCGGGACTTCGGTCGCCGACCACCGGATCATAGGGCGTCGATATGTCGCGGGAACGCCTGGCGTCATCTTCAAGCACCTGCTGTATAAGTTTTTCGTCTGATATTTGGGAAGCTTGCATATTTTCGGGTGTTATATAATATGGGGGTTTATGGGTTTATGGGTTTATGGTAATGTTACTAAAATAAGATAGTTTTGACGATTTAGGGCGCATGCGGAGCATGCTTTATTACTAATTTTGACGCTTGAATATTTGCTAATTTAGTGTGACATTAGGGTTTAATGGTTTAGGGGTTTAAGAGTTTAATATATTTGATGTCGGGAATAATTCTTAATTATCAATTCTAAATTAATTAAATAATTATGATAAAAATAGGAGACACAGTAAGATACTTAAACGCCGTCGGTGGCGGTGTAGTCAGGAAGATAGAGGGAAAAGTGGCATATGTGGATGAAGACGGGTTTGAGACCCCTGTTCTCGTCAACGAACTCGTAGTGGTGCTTCCGGCAGGCCATGAGAAGAAACCAAATGGTCCGAACCTCTTTTTCGACCAGAAAGCCTTCGACGCCGCACGCAATAGGAGTGAGCAACGATCAACGACTAATGACCAACGATCAGGGATTAATGACCAACGGGCAGGGATCAATGATCAAGAACAAAAAGTCGAGGAAACGGCCTACGGTAATAAGTTGAATATAGCAATTGCTTTCGAACCGACTCATATCCGTGATCTCGGGAAGTCTGACTTCAACGCAGTGCTGGTCAATGATTCCAATTATTTCCTGTTCTTCACTTTCATGCGTCGCAGTGCGGATGAGAGGGGTTGGCATACTGTCTATTCCGGAGAAGTGGCTCCAAACGAGCTGATTGACCTTGCTGTGCTGCGTCATGGTGAACTGAACGACTATGAAAGAATTGCCCTGCAGTATGTGGCTTTTAAGAAAGACAAGGAATTTGAATTGAAACCGGCTGCATCTATCAGCCGGCGTCTTGACCTTTCGAAATTCTTCAAGCTCCACTGTTTCCGTCCAGGCATCTACTTTGATAATCCAGTGATGGAGATTCAGCTTGTGAAGGAGGATAAGGTTGAGTCTTCAGTCTTGAGTCTTCAGTCTTCAGATATAAGTCTTGAATCTTCAGATTTTGGACTTCGGTCTTCTGCTCATGCAAAGGGGGCAGCGGATGTCAATAAGTCGCAGGCTGGGAAGCCTGCGCTCCATAAGCAGAGTCCTTACAAGTTACTTCCGTTGATTGAAGTGGATTTGCATATTGATTCGTTGGTAGATACTACTGTCGGTATGGAGAATAAGGATATGCTGCTATTGCAACTTGACACTGTACGCAAGACAATGAAAGAGCATTCAAAGCGCAAGGGGCAGAAGATAGTCTTTATACATGGCAAGGGTGACGGCGTTCTCCGCAAGGCTGTACGTGACCTTCTGAAGAAAGAATGGCCCAAGGCTGATATTCAAGACGCCAGTTTTCAGGAATACGGTTTCGGTGCTACCCTCGTCACAGTCGTTTGACTCATAATGCATTAAGTGACGGTCAATCCCGCAGGCTGGGAAGCCTGCGCTCCATAACATAGAAGCAGGCGCCAGAAGAGACGTGGCGGCGTCAGCAATAGGGAACGTCGGCGGGGATCGAAGCGGCGTATTGCCGTCCAGTGGATGCAGTCGTCGCTTTCATAAAGGATGGCGAGGGCAGGGGAGTCGGCATATAACCCTGCTATTTGGATTGTTCGGATGGCTTTTGGCTCTGCATGGCGCCGGCTCTGCGAGTCGGAGGCGAATACCATTGGGCGCGTCAGCAGGACATATGTCGTGCCGTGCGACTCAGCTGTCTCGCGTATGAAGTCTGCGTCAAAGCCTACGGGCCAGATAATATCTGCAGAATCAGGATTATAATATTTATATGGAAGGGATGCCGGAAGGTATCCCTCCTCTGTTTTGATCCAGTCGGCTATCCAGTCGAGAGGATCAGTGTCAGTGTCTACGTCTTCGCCGAGAGCGAGCAGCGACTCGCGGGGAAAGGGTGGTACGTAGCCATATACCGATGCATAGCATGAATAATCCGGAGAAGAGACAGCTTTAGAGGATAGACGGTAGCCGGTGCGCTCATTGCCTACCAGTTCATAATACTTTTCCGGCGCCGCCACGGATGCCTTTATGGAAGAAATCGATAAAAAAGCAAATCGTATACCGGTGGCATTTCCCCCGGTGGCAGAGCGCACGCTTCCGATGCTGCCCCGCATCTCTTTCGGATCGGGGATATAAAGTGGATAGCTGATGAAGGTGCGTAGCGATTCACCCTTAGACAAACCTCCGGATATAGCAGTCATTAATCTATGTGGGCGCACCGGAAAGCGTATTGCGAGAGTCAGGGCGTCATCCGTCACACTGGCAGCTGTTATTTCAGGATGGGGAGGAAAGAGAGAGGGTAATGCTACGGCTTGCGGCGAAGGGTATGAGAGGGTTCCATCAGGGAGCTGCCGCATCGTATAGCTACGGAAAGGGAGGATGAAAAGACCCTGTCGGCGGAGGTCGGTAGAGAGATCGAGGAGAGTCTCGGCCGCTTTTTGCACTATCGACTGCGTCAACCGTTCGGCTGTAGCCGGGTCGACGCGAGATATCTCTCCGCTGAGCATTAGCTCAGCCTTCGGTTTGTCTCCGCTTTGTAGTGGGATTCGTATGGTGGCGGTAGGATATGTGGGTCCGGCTTCCAAGTATGGAATGCAGGTTTCTCGGGTTGGGGTACCGGCTGGAGAGCTGCCTGTATCATCCTCTGCGGGCCGGCAAGCCCGCAGCTCCATGACAAAGTCGATTTCCCCGTCGCGGCAATTGAAGTCGCTGCGCGTAGGGTCTTTAGGAATGAATGGTATCAACATATAAGTCATTTAAATTTTGCAAGTAAAAAATCTCTGCGTTCTCCGGGCGATGCGTAGCAGCCCGCTTTCATTGCGAACTTGCCAAAACCGAGTCGCGAAGCAGCCCGTAGCATTGAAACTCTGTTCCTTTGCGCCTTTGCGTGAGGTTTACCGTTCATGCGAAAGTTGAATCATTGATAGATGATTGTTCGGGCGCGAGAGGATGAGAGATAGAATTCTGGCGCTCCGGAATAGATTGCCATAGCGACCGACTGAATTTTTGATTGGTTGGGATGGCGACGTTGTATTTCACGGTATTTCCGGTATAATTCAGAGTACATTCTTCGGCGTTCCGGATACATCCCATTCATGCATTCCGGATCTTTTTCAATGCGCGACATCATATCGCGGGCGCGGTCCGGGTCGACCCAGAAACGTGAAGCGGGAGTCTTTACTATCTTTTCCATTACGGTGTCTGAAGTAGAGTAGACACCTTGGTTGAAGAATGCTGCCTTGAGTTCATCGTTTCGCTGACGAGTGAAGTCGCTTGTGCTGCCTTTCTTTTTCATATGAACTGCTTGTTTTATGTTTATGTTGCAAAGTTAATATATAGCAATGCATATAGAATAATATATTATGTTAAAAATTGTAAATGCACTGTCTGATTCAGGCAGTACGTCCAAATCAGTGCTCTCCCTAAACAAAATTTCCTCTCTGTGTGCCCTCTGAGTCACGGCTCTTTCATTTAAATTACAAAACGACACATAATACCCTTACCCGGTTCG
>CAYSMP010000018.1:0-37804 GCA_964432215.1 uncultured Sangeribacter sp. | reverse complement strand
CAAAAAAGAAATAATCTTTCATTGATTGCGATAATGATGTGCCGTGGAGAAAATCAGGATGGAACATCAGTAGATATCCCTTTGAATGATTGTCCTCCCCTTCAACATCAATACCAATGATTTGTCCCGGAGAGGTGAAAATCATAGTTCCGGCTTGATATTTATAATGTCCACGCCCATAGCTCACTTTGCCGTTATAATGTTCCTTCAGCATCACACAGTAAAAGCCAAAACGTTTCCGTCCGATCGCATCAATCGGCATTTCGGCTAAATCATTCACCGTCACCAATGGTTTCTGTACCTGAAAACCGAGAAGGTCTGCATATTCCGGTATCGTTTCTAATTTCTTTACTGTGTCCATTTCTGACTGTATAATATTATGCAAATATACAAATAAATAAGCAATTAGTTATAATAGATGCCAACAAATCAGTAATAGCGGTATCGATTAAGTAAAAAAGGTTGTTGTTAGTTTCAAAAGATTTTAACCTTGTACATGAAACGGCTTTAACAAATTTCAGATCTTACAAGTTCTCGCACAGAAACTCAATTACTTTAACAATAATAAAGGGCATATCATTGACAAAAAATTAGAATAAACGTAATTTGAATACTTGATACTTAGCATTTTTGCATAAGAGGAAACTATAATTCATGAGCATTTGTTTATATAGAAGTACTGACTAACTAAACTGATACGGCACTTTAAAAATCATGACTAAAAAATACTACGTCTTTTTAATTTTATTTTTAGGACTACTTACTGCATTCGGTCCATTTGTGACGGATATGTGTCTTCCGACACTTCCCTCGATGGCCACAATTTTCCATACTTCGGCCTCCGCTGTCCAAATGGGTTTGACAACCAGTATGCTTGGATTAGCGATAGGGCAGTTGATTTTCGGGCCGCTGAGCGATAAGTATGGTCGAAAAAGTGTTCTTTTTTCTGCTTTGCTCCTGTTTGCCGTCTCCACTGTAGCTTGCATTTTTTCTCCAACCATAGAGTTTCTCAATACTTGCCGTTTCATACAAGGTCTTGGAGCTGCCGGAGGCATTGTACTTTCCCGATCTATTTCTACCGACAGTTTTACAGGCCGGGATTTAGCGAAAGCGCTTGTAATTATTAGCGCAGTCAACGGGGTAGCACCCGTATCAGCTCCGGTGATAGGTGGTTTTGTTGCTGAGTCTGTAGGTTGGAAAGGTATTTTCTGGATTTTGTTTGCAATCGGTGTTGTTCTGATGTTGATGTGCATGCGCTTTAATGAGACATTACAAAAAGAAAAAAGAAGCAAAGGCTCATTGGTAAGTCTGATGAGTGCATTCCCTAAATTGCTTCACATCAAATATTTCGTCATATATGTACTGGCTTTTGGATTTGCCAATGGAATCCTGTTTGGATACATATCTTCTGCATCATTCATCATACAGAATCATTTCGGCTACTCTGAACTATTCTTCTCCATAGTGTTTGGTGTCAATGCAATCGGCATAGGCTTAGGCTCTGCCCTTACTTTGAAATTCAAAAAGCTTATCAATGCTGCCCTATTCGGCGCAGCGGGTTGCACATTGCTGACTTTGGCCCAGCTCATAAATGAGGGGCTTTTTGGAACCAACTTTTATGTGTTTGAAGGTCTTACCTTTATGATGGTCCTATGTCTGGGATTTATCTTGACATCCATCACCACATTGGCAATGGAAGAAGGACGCAGTTATGTCGGGGCATCCTCAGCACTGTTTGGGGCCGTTGGATTCGCTTTCGGAGGTCTGGTTTCTCCAATCGTCGGTTTGGGAAATATACTGACATCTACATTTATTACTCTTACTGTCGTATCCGCCTCTACCCTATTCTTCGTCCTTGTAGCCAAACGCAAACCGGAATAAAAGATCCACATAGCCTGGCGTAGATCCATACGGTATAATACTACATATTAAAAATAAAGAGTCCGGTACACTACCGAACTCTTTAAACAACATATTCTATTTTTTAAGTCACTTCACATTTATTCGAAACTCTTTAATCCTTTACTTTATCGTTAATATGAAGCTTACTGATGAGAGGTACAGCTCTGAGTCTAATTAGCCTTGAGCAACTCTATTTTTTCCGCTATTGGCGTGATTTCCTCTATGACCTTTGGAGTGGTGTTTACCACTCTTTTTCATTCCTTTATCCTTATTTTCGGCCATCTTCTTGGTGTTGTCAAGATACTTTGAATACTGCTCGGGAGTAAGAATATTCTTCACTTTGTCGTTGAATTCCTGCTGGGCCTGTTGGCGCTTTGCCATCTTCTCGGCTTTCAGCTGCTGCTTCTGCTCGGCAGTGAGGTTTTCATTTCTCTCTTTCATCTCGCCTTTCTGCTTCATGCCGGCTTCTTTCTTGGCCTTGAAGTCGGAGCGAAGAGCTTCAATCTGGGTTTTCTGAGTCTCTGTTAGGTCAATACCTTCAAATGCTCTCATTCCAAAGCCACCCTTATCGCCTCTGCCATGTTTCCCCTTCTTGCACTCACCGCTATTCTTTGAACACTCAGTTCGAACCTTCCCGTTGGTGTTTGCCTGGTTGCTGTTAGCTGCGAAAGATGAGAGGGCGGCTGCTGATAATATTGCTATACTTAAAATTACTTTCTTAATCATGTTTCTAAAAATGTGTGTGTTTATTCTTATTTATTTTATTTTCCCTCGTGAACATTCCGAGGTTTCTAACGAATCGTTTTTCTGATGTTCACGATTTTTTGACTGGGAATAAAAAGGAAAGTTTAACGCCACTTTCTATTTTATTATTCATTAACTTATTTGTTAATAAATAGTAACTATTTAGCGAATAGTCTCAGTGGGCTCATTGGGCAAGCGAAGCAAGACGTTGCCATTGTTTTATATCAGATTCCAACTCGACAACTGCAATGGCCAGGATAACAGGCGGACTTATAGGTCACAGCAGTGACCTATAATTATATTGCCATTAGACATTCACACAAGTATCAATAGAAATCGGCTGAGTCTGCTCGCAGCAGATTCAGCCGATTAATCATTTTGGAGACTTGATTTTTCTGAGCCGGTTCCAACTTGGAAGACCTCTGAAAAGATGAACGACAACTACAACCGACATGATTATGCCAAACCAATAATGCCACAATCCGAGATGTGGAATTTTTACAGGTGAAAGCAATTTAATTAACCCCGTGACAAAGGCAAGACACATAAATACCATTACTGCCCACGTATCACCCCAAAACCAACGGAACTTGGTCTTCATGGCATTCAGCATCTTCATAAACTGCGAGCCGTGTAAACAAGAAAGACCAACCATTAAGAAACCTGCAATCCAATGCACCATCTTGATGACCGGACGAGGCTCAAGGACTATGCCATGCTTTTTTAGATGAAGTATAATACCAGTCGCCAGAGTGATCACAAATAATATGACCAAAGTCATCCCAACGTTAGCTTTTGATTTCGGAGTTGCCATACCATGTCATTTTTGAGTAAAACATTTTTTCTATAATAACAACAAATCCCATTAGATTGTTCGTAAAAATACAAACATATAACCTTTGTAATGCAGCTACTAAATAACAGATGCAGCTTGGCCAGAAAAACCAATAAATATGCAAAATTACTAAAAATATTGAAAAACCACAATAAAGGGGGATAAACATTATGTAGGAAAACCAATAGCTAAAGCAAGGTGTTATAATATCAAAATCATAAAAATTTATTACTATGGAATTTATAACTGAAAAAGACAGAATTTATGCTACTGATCCTTCCGGTAATGTAGTAGCAGAAGTGACATTTCCGACAAAAGATGGAGTATCAACTATCGACCACACGTTTGTAGACCCTTCCATGAGAGGAGAAGGAATAGCGGGGAAATTGGTAAAACTCGCTGCCGACAAGATCTTGTCGGAAGGCAATAAGATAGCTGCCACTTGCTCTTATGCAGTCGCTTGGTTTAAAAGGCATCCCGAATACCAACTGGTATGCTCCGGACCGGTAGCTTGTAGAATAGATCGTCGAAAATAAGATTCTACAACAACATCAACTCTCGCAAGCGAAAGTTGAGTAAATAAAAAGTATATGGCAAAATTATTAGAGAGGCGCAAGGCCCTACATCATTTTGGCAATTTACCCGGAAACGGCACTGTTGAACACTGTTCGATGAGCAGTGATGTGTTGGGAGTCAATAAAGATTTTTCAATCTATCTTCCGAATGGATATGAGGAGAATGATAAGCGTTATCCAGTCTTATATCTGTTTCATCCAGCAGGTGGCACACATGACATGTGGATAAATATGGGCAATTTAGCTCAAATTGCAGATGATGCCATTCGTTCCGGAATGGCATTGCCGATGATTATAGTCATGCCGGATGCAAGCGGCATCGGTGATTTCCATCTTGGGCAACATTTGGGTTATTTCTCAGTTCCCGGTTGGGATTATGAGTCATATTTCCATAATGAACTGATTCCGCTGATTGATTCCTCCTATCGTACGATAGCAGACAAAAAACATCGTGTCATCACAGGAGCATCAATGGGTGGAGAAGCCGCAATAGCATATGCTCAAAAACATCCTGAATTTTATGGTGCTTCATGCTCTATGAGCGGTATCCTCGGACATCCCGAACAGAGCCAAATGGCGCAGACCGATAAAGATTATGCCGCTTCGCTTATCAATAACGATCCGTCTGCATTTGTAAAGAATGCTACTCCAGAAGAGATAGAAAAACTTAAAAGCATAAGATGGTATGCAGATTGCGGAGACGATGATTACTTTTATGAGGGAAACGTGGAATTCTTCCTTGCCATGAAGAAACAAGGCATTCCAATCGACTACCGCATGCGTAGTGGAGTACACGGATGGTATTACTGGACGACTGGACTTGCACCAATCCTGCATTTCCTATCTATTGGATTCGAATGACTCAGTACCCCTGCAGAACAATAGAAAACCTCATCCGACCGCATATCAAGCTTTTTTATTTCTATTAAGGATTTATGAGTACTTTTTTTGTTTGGCCGTCGGGCTGCCGGATAATATTGACTCCTTTGGCCGGTGATGACAGAGGCTGCCCTGTCAAAGAATAATAGATGGAAGACCCTTGTGGATTGCAAGCCTGAATGTCGTCTATACTGCCTGGCGCATCAATAGTTGAGTGTTTATACACTCCCGATACTTTGGCAACAAGCGGATTAGGTGCGCCCCATAGGGTCATCAGGCATATCTGAGGGAGTATTCCCGTTTGGAGCATCGATGGCTCCAACTCAAATCTAAATTCGGTAGATGCAGCAGGCACCTCTATAGTCTCTGTACCGGACCAAAACGCAGCACGCCATCCAGCATTGACAGGCTCTGCAAACTTTATAAGTACATAGTCGCAGTCTTTGATATCAATATCCATCATTTTCATTGCTATTTGGAGGTCTCCGGTGGCAGTATAGGTGGTGTAATCTTCACCATTCTCCATTCCGGTGCGGGTGAAATTATCATACTGTTTCCCTTGATCCTGCGGAATCTCAATCAGCACTCCCCCTTCAATCTCTACATTGTCATCTGGATCAATATCTGAAGCCTCACTATTTTCAGCGAGAGCCGGAACATCGGTAGAATATATGGCAAGACTCGTAAACTTATCTGAAGCATCCTCCTTAACAATAGTAATCTTGTATTCACCATACTTATCCACAGAGAAGGGCATCACCACCTGCTTACCTACCTCACCAATCATATTGAGAAGGACATTATTATCATCGAGACCTTTCAGCTGAATCTGAATCTTGTCGCCCTCAGTTCCTTCCGACTCAAACATGAGTTTATAGTCACCGGCTTCAAACTGGAGAGAAGGATATACGTTGTTGTCAGCGTTGTTTGCTTTCTTTGGAATTCCATAACGGAAGGTTTTTCCCTCGTTGGAGACTTTCCAATTATGTTGTCTCGGTTCGAAACCCTCCGCATCTATATTGAGTCTCCATTTCAAGGTCTTGTCGCATGGGTCATTCAAAGAGTATTGGCTCATGAAGTTCCACATAGTGAGTGCGGAATTTCCCTCTTCTGTCTTGTCGGTGAAGTCATTATGTCCCATACCGTCGATTTCATAATAAACGTAAGGAAATCCTCCTTCTCCAGCTTCATAGATGCTTTTAGTATATCTGCCTTTGATATCAGTTATTTCCGGAATCGGATTGCAACCATTACGCGCAACCATATTATCGCGTATGACGGGCATACATGAATACTTCACAAAGTCATCTTTTTTGCCATGAATGTGAAGGAAAGGAACCGGGCGCTCTCCAACGGTATGATGATGAAACTCGTTGAGCTGAAACCCGCTGATAGAGGTAAAGGCTGCGAATATGTCGGCTGCAGCGCTAGTGTTGGCATATGTCATCATGCCACCATTTGAAAATCCACAGCAGTATATCCGGTTAAGGTCAATATGATACTCATCATCTACAGCCTTGATTATCGCTTTGAAGAATTCTGTATCCTCATTCTCTTCTCCGGATGCGTTCCAACCCGGAATGTAGCCACCAAATACCGGGAAAAACTGGTCGTTGCCCTGAGGATACACTACGATACATCCTTCGGAATCAGCTACCGACGTGCGGAAAGGACTTCTATCCGTGTCATGCCCGGAGGCTCCATGCAAACTTATTACGAGCGGCGGATTCTCACTGACTTTGTCAGGAACATATAAGATATATTTCCTCTCCTTATTGTCTACTGATATAATTTTTTCAGTATTCACCTTAGCTGCCAAACCATTGCCTCCTATGAAAGCCAGCATGCATAAGGCTGAAATCATTCTTTTGCCCATATTTAAACAATCTTTTGAAATTTTCTTTTGCTCAATACTTTGCAAAATTAATAAAAAAAGATAGAAATCAAAGTATATTGCACGTAGAAATTTTACGAAAGTCAATTAATATAGTTATCAACGGTTATGGCTATTACAGGGGCTATCTCATTGGGATGAGAGGAAGGGAGGATAACATGGAGCCCATCATTTTCGTGGTGAAATTCTACAGGACCATGACCGAGCAGCTTGACAGATGTCACATTGCCGCTATAAGTGTCAGCAAGCTTGGAGAATGATTTTATGATATACTCCTGCTCTTCCGGCCAACCCATGATAGTAGCATATACAGTATCATTTTTCTGCACGAACCGCACATCTGCAGAGCTATAATTTTGACATTCATTGAAGCCTTGGGCGTTCATAGGATTATCGGCCTCGGCAAGAGGACCTTCGCCAAAGGTCTTCCAGGTACGTGTGCCGTAGATGCTCTCTCCGTTGATATCCATCCATGCCTTTATGCCGGCCAACACCGCACGTTCTTTCTCATCGATTGTTCCGTCACCCTTGACAGGAACACTAAGAAGAAGGTTACCGTTCTTGCTGACTACATCCACAAGCATCTTAATGACTGTAGAGGCGCTCTTGTAGCGGTTCTCATTATAGACAGCCTGATTGTAATGCCAGTCTCCGATACAGGTACATGTCTGCCAGTATTCCTCCTGCATACGGTCAGGAATACCACGCTCCACATCCCACATCATAGCTTTCTTGATATGTGGCTGAAGCTGCTTGCCAGTGACCACTACATTCTGGTTTCCCCCGTTGTTTTTCGCGCTATGGTTATAATAACTCGAGAGGAAGTCGAGCCCCCACTGCTCATCGCAGCCCCAGAATGGGAGGGCCGTATCGTCGAAATATATCATGTCGGGATTATAGTCATAGACGAGCTGAAGCGTACGATTCATAAGTTTTTTCTTGTATGCCTCATCCGGAAGTGAGACTCCGTTGCCCCAATCCCACTGACTGTGTATGGTGCCGGAGTTCTCCCAGCCCGCACTGTGAAGGTGGTTTTGGGCATATAGCTCCTGCGGATCGTAACCTTTCCACCACTTTTCGGTACCGTCTGAATTAGGTGAATAACCATCCTCTTTAGTAAGTTTTCCGTCAAATTGCTGAGAAGGCTCAAGCCATGACCAAGCGTGACTTGCATGGACACTTACTCCCAAAGGAAGGCCGGCTTCCTTGCAAGCTGAACTCCATTCGCCGACGAGGTCACGCTTTGGGCCGATATTGACTGAATTCCATTCCTGATAAGGACTATTCCAAAGATCGATATTATCGTGATGGTTGGCAAGCGTCATGAAATAGCGTGCGCCCACGCTTTTATATAAGTCGACCAATTCTTTCGGATTCCAGTTTTCAGCTTTCCATTCGTTACATAGATCCTTAAGTCCAAAAACGGATGGATCTCCATAATGCGATTTATGCCAGTTGTATTGTCCGGAGCCGGGATAATACATGAATCGGGCATACCAGTCGCCATCTTCCGCTTCACATTGCGGCCCCCAGTGCGCCCAGATGCCAAATTTTGCATCCTTAAACCATTCAGGACATTCCCACGCAGCAAGGCTTTCCCATGAGGGCTTGAAAGAGCCTTCTGTGTAAGCTTGATCCTGAGTCGGCCTCTCTGCTAGTGCGTTCACTGCAAAAGGAACACATAGAGCCATCGACATGGCCAAAATTGAGTTCTTCATTTTTATGGTAAATTTAACTTTAGGGATTCACATCAAACGTATTACAAGAAGCAAAGATATAACTTTTTCCTTTAATATCAAAAAAAACTTCAGACCAAGATTATTATGTCTCAAATTATTACGGATATATTTTTCAAAACAACTTCAATAGGAACTCAGGAACTTCAAAAAATTTATTAACTTTGCTGAAAATATGAATATATGAGCCCCACTGATATAGCAAATTTCTTAACCAATAAAGGGATCAAACCTACAGCCAACAGAATCCTTGTCTTGAAGGAACTTATGCGTAATACTCATCCCATAAATCTTGCAGACCTGGAAACTGCTTTAGATCCCATGGACAAAGGCAGCATCTTCCGTGTGATTCAACTTTTTTCCGAGAAAGAGATAATTCACGTTATTGAAGATGGAAGCCGCTCGTTGAAATATGAGGTATGCCACTCTGAGAATCATCATACCGCATCCGACCAGCATCCACACTTTTACTGCGAGAAATGTGGCGCCCTCTATTGTCTTGACAACATATCTTTGCCCGATATAAAGCTTCCGGATGACTTTAAGGTGAAATCAATCAATTTGATGTATAAGGGCGTCTGCCCTAAATGTTACGATTAATCACGCTTACCCCTTTAACCCTATAAACTGACAATCGAAGTTCATGAATATATTCCATGCAGTCTTTTCCTTTTTTTCGTACCTATAATATAGGAACTCATCTTTAGCATGCTCAAAAATCCCGCACAGTGGATGCAAATGAGCATTAGATGTAAGAGAAAATGGAAATCGAACGGCTTATAGAACAATGCAGACAAGGGAACAAGGAGGCTCTCGGAAATCTGTATAAAGCATATGCACAACGAATGAGAAGCATATGCCAACGTTATGTCTGCGACCCACAGGCCGTAGACGACGTATTGCACGATGCATTTGTTGTAATCTTTACCTCTTTAGACAAGTTGAAAGATGATACAAAAGCTGAGGCATGGATGGCCGGGATTGTCAGGAATGTTGCCTTGAAATATGGAAAGCGTCTCAAAGTAGTGAAGACAATCTCTCAGGAAGAAGTCTTCGAGGAAATACTTAGTACAGCTGCCGAAAATGATTCAAGCGAACAGCCGGCAACCTTTGAGGAACTTATGCATATGGTAGACAAGCTACCCGACGGCTACGGTAAAGTTTTCCGCCTTTCCGTATTTGAGGGTTTGTCACATAAAGAGATAGCCGAACATCTTGGCATAGAGCCCCATTCATCGTCATCGCAACTTACACGAGCAAAGAAAATGATGCGAAAGATGATAAAGCAATACTGGTTGTGGCTTTTGATTCCTTTGCTGATCCCTGTATCATGGATTATTCTACATTACAAACAGATAAATATTGACAAAAAGATAACTGATATACCCCAAAAACCAGATGTAAGTACAAAACCAAAAGGAAGTGTTGAGTTCAATATGGCTGAACTTGATAATTCCTTGAAAGACTCTTCAACTAAACAATCGAAAGAATCATCAATTATTCATCTACCAGAGAATCTTACCCTTGACATAAGTAAAGGAATGATAGCCCACCCACAGGCAATCACAGTCGCCATGCCAAGTGAGGAAAAATCTGACACGTTGCTTCCTATAAATCGAGATTCAATATTAACAATACCAAAGGTGGAACTACCACGATACAAAAACTTTGTCTTACGCCCCCAAAAGATTCGAAATAACAAAGACTGGAATTTAAGTTTTGCCTATAATGGAAACGTTCAGGAAGCTAAGAGTCAGACTAACGACTATATGACCATACCTCCACTCGGCAATGGAACCACACGCTCCACCAGACTTTACGACTGGGGAGAATACATGGAATATGTAATCGAGAATGCAGCAGAAATGGATTCTATAAGTGCCGCCAACATGTACCGAGTGGCCATACTTAATTCCAACAACCCTAATGATCCTCTCTCTGAGACATCAAAACATGAAAGGCCTCTGACCTTGCAACTATTATTCAATCGACGATTGACTAATAATTGGTCAATTACAGCCGGGCTTAGTCTTACCAGAATGAAATCGACTTTTGAAAGTGGTAATGACAGCACCCTCATCTGTCGCACACAACTCATCCAATACCTCGGAATCCCAATTAAGGCTAACTTCCGTATGTTTGAGAAAAATCACATGAATATCTATACATCTGGTGGCATCCAACTTGACTTTCCCATAAATGCTCAGCTCACTACCAAATACTTATATAGGAATTCCTATGGACATATTGGAGACTCTCCAGATATAACTGACAAAATCCATACGAAATGTCAATTATCGTTTGGTGTTGGAATCGGAATTCAATATCAGGTTTCGCCTCACATCAACATCTTCTTTGAGCCAAGTTTGAATTATTATATACCTAACGGGCAGGGAATTGAGACATATCGAACGGAGCACCCATTCGAACTATCATTACCGGTAGGTGTAAAAATAAGTTGGTAATCCATGCAGTATTTCTATGTTTCGAAGACTATATAAATAGAGAGTGCTATAAGGCAATTCCATAAAAAACGAAAAATATGAAACACTACAAAACATTATCCCAAATGATGGCCCTCGCCTTAGCGAGCATGGCAATTGCAGGTTGCTCCAGTGACATCAACGAACCAGATAAGCCATTTACGACTTGCCCGGTGGAAGAAAACGTGTTTTATGCCTGTGGGGTCGACATGTCAGAAACACGCTCGCTAACAGCCTCTGAAAATATACTGTTTTCTGAAGATGACATCATAAGTTTCAACATCAATACAAGGGAAATCAAATTCAATGACATGAAGGAACCGCTCTACCTGCGCCTGAAACCATTTCAAAAAATTGAGTTTCACTTAGGAGATGATGCTCTGTTTGTAGTCAGCAGTTGCGTGGGGCTTTGGTACAGCCAAGTATTTGATGACTTGGTGTTATGCTATGGCAACCAGGAATCAATAACATTAGACGGCAGTTATTATCTCTACGATTGCTATCCCCTATCGATTGCCGACACAGAATCAGTCAAAGCCAATCGTGAGAAGAACAAAACCCAATGGGAAACATTCATCCAATACCTTGACTCAAAAGGGAAACTTATTAACTCAACTTTCGTAAACGAAAGTTGAAGGTTATAAGGTTATTGGGTTATAAGGTTATTGGGTTATGAGATTATCAGTTAAATTTGAAAATTGGATTATTAGAAATAAATTATCCTAAGAAACTTAACCCTATAACCAACTCACTTTTAACCTTTAAGTTGAGCTTGCGAAACTTAAATTATAAATAACCCCTATACAATTTCAGTGTCCGGATTTCCGTTTTTGGTTATAGATAACTAATGAACGGTGTAATGAACTATATATTTGATTTCGATGGAACACTGATGGACACATCGGGCGTAATCCTATCCACTATAAAGGCTACCATCAAGGAAATGGGGCTTCCTGACAAAACCGATGAAGAGTGCCGCTCTATAATCGGAATCCGTACCGATGAAGCAGGCAAGTATCTATATCCGGATCTTAACATATCTAATAAAGAGTTTGCAAGGGTATTCCGTGCAAACTACGACCGGCTGCAGAAAGATGCCCGGGAGAAGCCCTACCCCGGAGTTATTGAAACACTCAAAAAACTTCGTGAAGAGGGTTGCCGACTCGCCATAGCGTCAAGCCGCCGTCTCGTTTCGCTGACAGACTATCTGAACAATTTGGGCATCAAAGATTGGTTTGACATTATTGTTGGAGCAGACAGTGTCACCAAAGGGAAACCGGATCCTGAGCCAGTGCTGACAGTACTCAAAGCACTCGGTTGGAATGCCGACGACACATTGGTAGTTGGAGATGCCGACGTAGACATAATGATGGGTAATGCTGCCGGCTGCAAGACTTGTGCCGTCACTTATGGCAACGGATCAATTTCCTCTCTTAAAGCAGCATATCCCAATTATATGATCAACGATTTCAAGGATGTACCCAGATGAAATTGAAAAGCCTATTGTGGATATGTCTGACAGCCATTTTTCCCTCCCTTATCCATGCCGATAAAGTTTCTATTGCATCATTAAAAGAAATAGACGATTCAGTGTTTCATACGGCTTCCGAACTGAATGAAGTAGTGGTGAATGCCACACAGGCAGGGAGAAGGAAATTGAGAGCTGGCACCAATACCGAAATAATAACATCTGCAGAACTGAAAAAGGCTGCCTGCTGCAACCTCGGTGAGAGTTTTACTACCAATCCTTCAGTCGACGTTTCATATACCGATGCAGCCACAGGGGCACGCCAGATAAAACTCCTTGGACTTGGAGGTCAGTATGTGCAAATGCTCACGGAAAATTATCCCAATTTCCGAGGAGCAGCTTCCGCTTATGGCCTGGGATATATGCCTGGCCCATGGATGAGTTCAATACAGGTATCAAAAGGAGCCAGCAGCGTCAAAAACGGATATGAATCGGTCACCGGACAGATCAATATCGAAATGCTGAAACCCCAAAACGACCAATCACTATCACTCAATACATACGCAAACCATATGGGGAAAGGTGAAGTGAACGCAACAGGAAACCTACATTTCGGAGAGAGATGGAAAGGAGGCGTGCTACTTCATGCTGAAAACTCTTTTGCAACCCATGATGCAAATGGCGATTCTTTTATCGATTCGCCAAAAATCCGCCAGATTTCAGGGATGACCAGATGGATTTATCAAGGAGACCGATATGTGATGCAAGCAGGCGTGAAGATACTCGACGAGCTGCGGGAAAGCGGTCAAATTGGTCATCATTCCTCCTATATCAATGACCCTTATACAATCAGCATCGACACACGCAGATGGGAAGCATTCACTAAAAATGCCTACATCTTCGACCGGGAAAACTCCGGCAATGTTGCACTCATACTTTCCGGTTCGCTACATAACCAAGATTCCCGATATGGCAAGCAGTTCTACAACGTCGACCAGAAAAATATCTACGCCTCTCTGATGTTTGAGGAGACTTGGAATGAGACTCACGCCCTTTCTACCGGAATAAGCCTCAATGGCGATTATTACGGTCAAGCGATGGATATCAGCCGCCAACAACCTGGAATGCGCCATATAAAGGAAAACGAGACCACACCGGGTATATATGCACAATACACCTTCACTCCATCCCCTAAATTCACGGGCATGGCAGGATTGAGATATGACCATAGCTCACTGTATGGATCAATATTGACCCCTCGCCTGCATCTTCGTT
Source organism: uncultured Sangeribacter sp. (assembly GCA_964432215.1). Taxonomy (GTDB): domain Bacteria; phylum Bacteroidota; class Bacteroidia; order Bacteroidales; family Muribaculaceae; genus Lepagella. The sequence goes on along the minus strand of CAYSMP010000018.1, from coordinate 24,013 downwards.
GGAACGCAATGGATGCGTTGTCGGTGCATGCTTCCGCCGGCAAAGGCTATCGCTCCCCTCACGCTTATGCCGATAACACTTGGCTACTTGCCTCTGCCCGAAGCATAATCATCGACGAAGACCTACATCAAGAGGAAGCCTGGAACTTTGGCGGAGGACTGAGTGGGAAATTCAATGTTGGATCAGTGCCTTTTGATTGGAACATTGAGTATTATTACACTAATTTTCTTCATCAGACGGTAGTTGATCTCAATCTGAATCCCCATGCTGCCCATATCATGGACCTTACAGGCAAATCCTACTCTCACTCTGCGCTTGCCGAACTTTCAATGACCCCTATCAGCGAACTGACCTTGACACTTGCAGGCAAAATGGATGATGTCCGCATTGATTTCGGACGCGGAGTAGAAGAGAAACCGCTACATTCCCGTTGGAAAGGACTCTTCACAGCTTCTTATGCCCCAATGATGGGACTTTGGCAGTTTGACGTATCGCTTGCCGTCAACGGCGGAGGAAAAATGCCAGTATCATATGCCGACAACAATGGGCAACCGGCATGGACTCAGACATATAAGGCTTTTCCCCAACTGAACGCGCAAGTAACCCGCAATTTCCGCCATTGGAGCGTGTATGCAGGAGGAGAAAACCTTACCGGATACCGACAGAAAATGCCAGTGATTGGAGCAGCAGATCCATGGGGCAATAATTTCGATGCCACCATGGTCTATGGTCCTATCGAAGGAGCAATGATATATGTCGGTTTTAGATACAATATTACGAAATACTAAGCGTTAAATAAATATATCCCAACATAATACAAAAGAGTATGAAGAAACTAATATATTCAGTTGCTATGGTGGCCCTCTTTGCCTCCAGTGCATTGGCTGATACAAAAGAAGCGGTCTACACTGTCAATCCGCAGATGAGCTGCCAGAACTGTGAAAACAAGATCAAGTCTAACCTCCGTTTTGAGAAAGGAATAAAGAGAATCGAAACATCCCTTAAAAATCAGACAGTCACGGTGACCTACGATGACACCAAGACTGATTCAGATAAGATTATCGCCGGCTTCAAGAAAGTCGGCTACACTGCAGTAGCAGCCGATGGCAAAACCTGCGCCTCCAGCCAATGCTGCCAAACCTCCAAATGTGAAAATAACGGGGAAAGTAAGTGCGAAAATAAATGCAAAAATCATAAGGATTGAAAAGCCTGTTCATAACGCTTAGACCCTGTCTCATTTTCTTGAGACAGGGTCTAAGCGTTATGAAATATGTTTGACCTCTATCTGATTTGCTCGAGAATCGATGGATCTTTGATTTTGGTATCGTTTGCAAACAGGAGTATTTTTGATATAATTTCCGCAGTTTTGGGATCCTCATCCAGGAATGGCATAAATATACGTCCTCGTCCTTGAGAATGCACAGGGAGCACAGCTATCTGAGCACCTCCCTCTTTATGAATAACTCCACTTCCGAGATGAATATTATAGTTGCCAAGTTTATCCTTGACTTTAGCAAAGTTACCGGAAACTTCCACACTTGACAATCCAAACATAGGCATGGCATGCTCTACTATGGCACGTCGCATCTCAATAGTAGAATGGCTAGTCTCCGGATCCACACCACCTGCGTGCGCGATACTCACTGCAAGGTCAACGTCGCGCATTATTTCTGAAAATACAATTGGGTCAATATCCTTGATTTTCTTCTCTTTTTGGCTTCTCCGGTCATAAAAGACTACATATTCAAGTGTAGGCGCTTCTATATCAGATGGTGAAAACCAATCAGCGAGTGCGTACATGACAGCACGGACATTGCCATTGAAACAGACTTTTTCCAGACCCTCTTCATAGTCAACTGTCCATTGTCTCTTTTTCAATACCCCAACGGCTCGTCCCGGCATTATCTGATTGCCTGCGTAGCGCATAGATCTTGATGTCTCAAGTTCATCCTTCGTAGGCACATAGAGTTCGCGAAACACCTGCTTGAAGGGCTGACGCCAACGGCGATCAAACATGGCCGATTGGTATTCGCTCCAAACGCCAGCACTATATAAATCATAAGGGTGGGCTATCCGCAGATGATCTTCCGGCAAAATCTCTGCGACTTCTCCGTCTGCACTGATAAGGGATGCTCCATCTTCACCCGGAAAACCAAAGACACTGTCATGCTTTACCAGCACAAGACGGCTAAACATACTCCAGATGATCGGATTTGCCTTCAGTTGAGAGATTTCAGCACCGGTGAATGTAGAAGTGTCTACCATTGCTGATTCCAGAAGGGCACGACCACGCACATGCTGGTCTTTCAACTGCTTATAGACCTCTCGCAATCTTACGACGTACTTGTCTTTCTTCAATCTCGCAGGAATGCTCTGCAGGCGTTTCCCTTTACTTTCTACAATGATCTCCGGCACACCATCCTCAAGGTTGATGAAAACCGATGCTCCATCCACCTCATGAGGCTTTAAATATTCTGCCACTTCCTTGACAAGATTTGCTTCCATACTCCATGTAAGCCGAGTAGAATCTCCATATCCTGCAGTGCGGGCAAGATTGTCGAATGCCAATTTCACAGCCCTTCCCTCGCTTGCCTGACGCTGAGAACCAAACTGCTTGCTTTCCTTAAGAAATTGATTCAAGAAAGCATAGCGTTGCTGAAGATCCTTAATCTTGTTCCTTCCAAGAGGTATGATGCCATATGCCACCACCAAATCCTTGTTACGTTTTTCCTCAATCTCCTTCTGCACCTCTTTTGCATTGAGAATTCCCAATGCGGCATCTGATAGTTTACGAGCACGTGTATGGCGGTTGCCTTCAGAAATATATTTGGCAGCTTCATACACTACATCATAACGTTTCCTACCGAGCATGTCATAGACCTCATGAAACCATACAGGATCGAAAGCACCATCTGCAAAATCTGCGGCATCCACAGCAGTATAGCGTGAAATGCGCGTTCTTTCTGCATCAGTAAGATGCTCACCTGTATGTGCCATAAAATAATATGCTGCACTCTCAAGCCCGTCCCAGCCAATAGCCTTCTCTACTAAGGGAAGCCAACGTGGCGAATACATGGCAGCCTCCACAAGGCGTTCAGAAGAGATTCCTGCATCCCTGGCTTTTTCCATCAATCGTTCAGCCGTGTCGTCAGCCGCGGGACAACTCACATGGAGCAACCAAGTGAACGTATCCCGCTTGCTATCCCCAAGCCACCACACGTTGCCTTTCGGTTTTTCTTGACCCATACCTGTCAGGATACGAATGAGATAATCTACTCCTGCCACCACTCTAATTTCTTGAGCCAACTTAGTGACGGGAGTCGGTGTGTCTCCCCGCTGCAATTCCATCTCCAAAATGCGATCTATCCCCTTGCGGATAAGATCGCATTCCTCAGGGGTAACACTCCCCAAATCTCCCTGCCACTTCAAGATACCATAATCTTCAGGGGAAACGCTTCTCAAATTCCTTTGTCTCTTCATATACTCAGGAGCCTCGGGCAAAATACTTGTCATGTGCGCCACCATCTCTGAGGATGCATCTCTTCCCAACATTTCATGCCAAAATTCATCATCCTCAATCCAGCCCAAATTCCAAAGCCTTAGATATTCTTCCGGATCTATGGGATTGAAATCTTTTTTGTAGTCCATTGCCTTATATAGTGCATATCTTGCACTAAAAGACTTTGCAAAAAGATCTTCATCGCATATCAAAGCACTCCATTGAAGCATGCGCTTCATCCGGAAAAAAGGCCATATCTCCAAAATAGAATGATCTTTAATTTCTTGATAAAGACCATATCCTGCTTTATACTTGTGCACCAACTCTTCCGGCTTGGTAGTAGCGGCTACTTCTGAAAGCACATCAGCAGATATCTTCCACGTCTCAGGAGAGCTTACGTATTCAGATATCAAGCATTTGCAGACATCTATGGCTTGATTGAAATATGGCTTTTCCTTAATCTCTGCCATAGGATCGGCATTTCTCTTCGTCTTTCCTAATATCCGATCAAGCAGCCGGCGCTTCTTGGTGTCTGCATCTTCCTGATGGAAAGCAGAACCAAGCAATCTTCGGAATAGGGGAAAGAAGGGAAAATCGTAGTCTTCCAATTTGTTTATGGCAAGGTCAAGACGAAGTAGATTTGTAGGAGATCCTATCTCTTGCTCGTAAAATTCTTTCCACATCTCCGGCTTTGCCAAAGCATCCAGAGAATTCCGGTGGCGATTCACCTTTGGGGAATTACCCATTCGGAGTAATTCGCCATATGTGTCCTCAAATTCATAATCGGCATTCTCCTCAATCAGCTTCATTATTTTCAGCACTATGTCTTGAGCATCGTCTTTATTTGGGAAAGACAATGCTTTCCCGATATTGAAGCCTTCCGTCTTCTTTACTTTGACCTGAATCTCATCAGCTGGATTGTAAAGTCCGTAGCCATTAGCCTCGTTATATTTGCCTTCTGTCTTATCAATAGAATCTATTATAGAGTCAATAAGCACTTTTTCCTTGGATGTAGCACGCTTTATGTCTTTTAGAGTAGGAATAAGTGTCTCTGCAAGCGCAATATTTCTGCCATCTTCAATCCACATCTTGATAATATTGAGAGCGGCCAGTCTTCGGTCAGCCAACTTATCTTTAAGAAGGCGTTCGACGGTAGCAAGTGCTTTAGAATCCGGAAGGGAGGAAAGAATTCCTATCACACATATGCGCATATTGGCGGCCTTAAGTCTAAGCATATCTTCCATCTTCTGATACTCTTCATCAGATAAGCGCCCTCCTTTGTGCAATTTCTCGACCGCCTCGCAAGCTTCCTTGCGCGCATCTTCCCCTCTATCTGCCATACATTCCACCGCAAAGCGGATCTGCTTGGCAGAAGATGGATTATGCAGGATGCTTCTTATAGCCCAAGCTCTGTTATACGGCTCCATATATCCCACATAATCAATCACCTTGTCGAGATACTCATCTGAATTGAGAAGGAGAGCTATCTTGATAAGTTTATCTGCAACCTCTCCTCGCGACAATGACATCTGCATCCATGGGAAGACATAAGGCTCAAACGTTTCGGTTCCTCTCATCGACTCTATGAGTCCTACAAGTATCTCGAAATCCCTTATCGCATCTTCGCGTGAATTAAAAAAACTTTCAAGCTGGGGAGCATAATAATCCCAATTGTAATAAAAATCTGAAGAATTGAGATATAATGGCAAGGCTCCCGCCATTATATCATGCTCTGCATGACGGAGTCGTATTGCTTCTGACACAAGTCTGCTTGACAAGGATGGAAGCTGGAGAGTATACAGCACAAGCATTGCAGCATCTACCTTATATGATGGAGCTGTGGCAATCAACTCCCAAATTGGATTGACGATGCTTTCAACATTAAAAAATGCCATTGACCAGAGTGCAAGATATACTTTCATTGCATCCTTTCCGGCTATTGCTTCTCTTGCTTCGTCAGGGTGCTCCAGATATAGCGATATTATACTGGAAAATTTATCAGTAATCCTGTCGGGAGCTTCAGTTTCGCCAAGTCCCGTTGTGACGGCAAGCCCTCTCTTGACAGCAGCGTAACGTTGCAGGCCATTGTCACGTATGATATTGAGCAGATATATATAACTCTCCGGGGTGCCTTCATCCATTGTCTCCAATATGCTCTGACGCAGTCCCTCCTGCAGACGGGCAGCCAACAGCAATTTGCCTTCCAACTTCACCAGCTCCATGTTGCTACTCTTGACTATAGCCCGCAGGAACTCGTAAGTCAGCCGTAGGGCATTGTTCTCAGAGGTCATGGTTTCGACAAGATAGTCAATGAAAGTCTTGTCTCCCGCCATAATCATAGCAGTGAGCCACGGAGTGACAGGAAAAGAATATCGGAATTCTTTTCTTTCCTCAGGAGTGCGACCTTCATTTATGATATCCATAGAAGAGAATCCAGTGGCTCTGAGTATTACAAAGTCCCTTAATGCAGAGGCAATGTTTCTGACGTGTGGACCCACTAAATTAGAGCGAACAGAACGTCGGCTATAGCCTACCGTATAGGGACTCTTGCTCTCTGCTTTCATATACAAATTCCACAGCTCAGTCCATTTGTCGCCTAAAAGGAATTGCGGCACTGCCTTCAGTTCGCCTTCAAAAAGGGTATCTACATTCCTGATATCATGATGCAAAACATATGCCCAAAAATCTTTTTCAAAGAAGTTTGTCTCATTTTTTTCTTTATCAATATAATTGAAAAAGCTCTCTATTAACCTTCTGATTTCAGCCGGCAGACGATTAGCTTTAAGTTTTTGTTCCAGACTATCCATGTAGTCCTGACAAAGATCATTCAAGGCATTGTTCCACGTTAATCTCATGATAGTATAGATTAAAAAGTTTTAAGAATCAGGCTTCAGATCACCAAAGACGCCCAGCAAGCAAAGTGAGTCTTACTGCAGTGATGGTGTCACCCTCGTTGAGCTGAATTTCATCATCTGTAGCACCCAAAGGCATTCCCTTGAGAAAGAGCATAAAGAGTCCATCCTCATATGATTGCAACGCATTCTCCACTGCCTTTGATAGGTCAGCCATTTTGCCATTATAGACTATGCCGAAAGCTATTCGGCCGGTCTCCGCCATATCTGCAATCTTACTCTCACTTAGAGCCTTATGCATATTATCGGCGTCTATATCCTCCGGATTGGGAGCATTGAGAGCCTTTCGGTTGAATGCTTCCACACATGCCGTCACGGTAGCTGTTATAAGTTCGCCGACCGTAGATGGCTTACCTTCTATCTCATATTCCACCGGCTCCACTGATTGCCTGATACGACCCGGTTTCTTTTGCTCAAACATCAATCTCATGCACTCTATCTTTGATTCATACCACAAAGATAACACACATCAGGCACATCTCCAATTACTTTCTTAGGAAAATCATCTAAGAAATGACATAAGTCTAACTTATAGTCCCCCACCATACGTTTGTTTCCTATAAGCAGAAGGAGATACACCACACCGTTGCTTAAAGAATTTTGCAAAGAAACTTGGATTGGGGAAGTTCATCATGTCGGATACCTGCTGTATGGAATACCTATGGTCCATAAGCAACGATTTTGATTCGAAAACTACAAGCTCATCAATAAATTCAGCAGCATTTCTCCCGCTTACCAACTTCACTACCATAGAAAGATACTTTGGCGTAACACACAGACTATCTGCATAATGCTGCAATGACCGATGCTCACGATAATCTTCCTGCACCTTTACCAAGTACATTCTATAAAGACGAGTCCGTTGCGACATCTTTTGATACTCAATTTTTACATTCTTACGCCAATAGTCGAATATTAGGCTACAAATCACCTTAAGATATCCTTGTGAGATTGATTTTGAAAGATCAGCATCACTCTTTTCAATTCGATTCTTAAGATTGCGGTAAATTTCAATGCACTCCTCAAAGTCAAAACTTGAAAGACTTACGACAGGAGACTCTCTCATTTGAAGGGTGACATTCATTATATCCTCATAGTAATAACTTGCAAAAGAAATGGAAGCCATTCTAACATCATTGCTTGCGTCTTCTATCTGAATTATTGATCCGGGAATAATTACAATAATATCGTTGACCTTTGCTGTATGGCTGGTTAAATTAATCTTATATGTTATCGATCCCTGGATACACATTATGATCATTGCGCCAATCATTTTTACAGGGTAAAGAGACATAGCTTTCACCTCATCCGTATACTCACTGGCAGAATCAACATTATCGGTCATGACAAACTCATGACCGATATGTATCGCGTTAAGTTTTCGGGTAAGTTCTTCCACAGCTTGTGGAGATTTCAACCAATTAAGCTCCATGGTTACTTGTGTTTTTCTAATTCACTATATACTTGACCGACACGATAGAAAGCCTCTTTAGGTTCCCATGGTGGCATTTGAAACGATCTTGGATCATCCTTAGGAAAACTTTTTACTATAGGATATGCAGTAAGATCAGAATCCAAGCCGGTCTCTCGGTAGGGCGCAATGGGAAAAGAAAATTCGAAAATAAACATTCCCTCAATTCCGGAATCAGAGAGCAGTCGAATTTGAGTTTCGGCATAATCAGCCTGCTCCTTCTCTGATCTTTTGGGTTTTTCTCCACCTAAATATACTCCATTGCCATTCTCATCAACACCTTGACAGACAGTGAATCCACCACCTCCCAAAGCTGCAGCCCCCTCAAAAGTGCAGCATCCCACTTCCATCACCCACACAGGTTTTCCATATTTCAGATAATCCTTTATTCCAACTAAATATTGCTCATCACTTTGAGTGTCGCGATAATAATCCACCCCGACTGCATCAAAGATTGACCAATCTACAGGTTCCCACGTTCCTGCAGAATAAATCACATCCCCCTTGAAATTTTCACGGACTTTCTCAACAATATCTTTCAATATAGAGTTAAGTTTATCTGTCATTTCAGAGATAGCGGCATTAAGTTTTTCCGGATCATCTCGTAGATTCCCAAGCTCCATCATTGACATTAGACGCTCATTGACTGTATTACCTTCAAGCACTCCATTATTAAAAAGTGTATACTCACAGCCTGTAACAAAAGTTATATCATATCCTTTTGCTCGCAATTTCTCGGCAGCCTTAGCAGCCTTCTCCATATAAGTCACTACCTGAATGGAATCGGCATTCATCCACCACGGATTGAAAAACACTTTCAGACCAGTTTCAGCGGCTATTTCCGAAGCAACTACCAGTCTGTCGATATCTTCACCTTCTATTCTTATAGCATTAGCCCGAAGGATCTTAGAAATTGCTCCAATGTCGTATCTTACAAGATCTGGATTAAATGTCTCTACAGAATATACTCCGGGATTATACTGCAAGCCAACATCATAAACAACGCCACGATAATTCATAGCATAGATATCTACAGTAGATATCATTAGCAACATCAAAATAAATATAATTCTTCTCATACGCTTCTATATTTTTATGCTGCAAAGTTAATGCTTTATTCCTTATCTGAAAAGTCCTTCTGTCCGTCAAAAATGTTCTTTTTTCCCACATTAACTTTTATATGGCCGCTATGAAGGGATGAACTAACTTGTAGAATGAGCACAAGAATCATTTCCATAAACTTCTTATAACTGCAATTGTTTTTATAACTAAAAACAATATTCTATATAAAGCATATTAGTTATGACAGAACTTGAAGCATTACGGAGCAGACATTCAGTAAGGAAATATCAGGACCGTCCTCTTGAAGCAAACGACGTAGCCGCACTTCAGGAGGAGATCGCAAAATTGAATAAAGAAGGAGACTTGCACATGCAGCTGGTGCTCAATGAGCGGAAAGCATTCAAAGGTTTTCTTTCATACGGTTCATTCTCCAATGTGTCGAATTATATAATGGTAGTCGGGAAGAAATCCGATTCTTTGGAATACAGAGCTGGATACTATGGAGAAAAACTTGTGCTTTTTGCCCAAAGCATTGGTCTGAATACTTGCTTCGTGGGATTGACCTACAAAAAGGTAGACGGAGCATTTGAAGTCGGAAGCGACGAGAAAGTAGTGCTTTGCATCGCCATAGGTTACGGAGAAGCAGACGGCTACCGAAGCCATAAGATCAAACGTCCTGACCAGGTCAGCAATATCACAGCCAACTCTCCAGAATGGTTTAAGAAAGGGGTTGATGCAGCCCTCCTTGCCCCGACAGCTGTCAACCAGCAGAAATTCTATTTCGAATATATCCCGACCGACAAGGTAAAACCAAGTAAAGGAACCTCCCTCGCCGGATACACAAAAATCGACCTCGGAATTGCCATGTACAACTTCGAAATAGGAGCAGGCCGCCAAAACTTCCGTTGGATAGACTCACCGATGTGACTCAACTTTCGTGTGCGAAAGTTGAAGGTTATAGGGTGATAAGGTTGTAGGGTGATAAGAAAAGAATTAAGAATTACTTCATCCTAATACAAAAAGTGTCCTAAAATTTAGGACACTTTTGTATTTTATTTACATTCCTAATAGCCATTTCCAGGCAGGAATGACATGAATAATTGTGTCTTCGGCTACCTTGATTTCTTCTGCGGAATCGTATGTTATAATATACAAGTTTTTACAACCGGTTGCTTTAGAGGCTTCCATTATTCCATCTATTTCACGGTCACGAGTCTCTTCATTACTCATATCCCATGTCACCTGAATCAATCTGTCGACATCGATACCTCTCTGCAAAACAAAATCGCACTCCCCTTTTCCTTGATAATAGTAGATCTTATCGATTGGGGTACGGTGCCTGTACAGTTGCAGAAATACCGTGTTTTCAAGATTTTTCCCATCGTCGTCACTTTGAGGTAGTAATACAGCAGCTCGCAGACCATTGTCTATACAGTAATACTTGGGTTGAGAGCTCTCTGATTTCTGCAACGATCTGCTATAGTTAGAAACCCGCAGAAACATAAAAATGTCGCACGCATAATTCGCCCATTCATATAGGACATCTTTGCTGACTCTAAGTCCTCTTGATTTTATGTCGCCATGTATGGCTCTAACTGAAGTAGGTTTTGTCAGATTAGCCATCAGCCGCTTGAGAAAATAACGAACCACCTCTATGTTGGAAAGCTTATAATGTTCCACCAAGTCTTTCAAAAGCATTGTGTCAAAATATGCCTGAAGTATCTTCGCCTTATTCAAAGGATTCTCAGTAAGCACCACCTCCGGAAAACCTCCCTCAGAATTATATGCGACAAATGCATTCCGTAGTTTTGCCAAATCAGATTCAAGCCAACTGTCAGTTTTGATGCCTTTGAAATCACAGTATTCCTTAAAAGACAACGGCATCGTTTCTTCTTCCAGAGGCCACCCCCGCAAAGCCGATTTCAATTCCGAGCTAAGCATGGAGGCATTGCTCCCACTGATATATATGTTTTTAGTATAGTGCTTATAGAGCCTCATCACAAAATACTCCCAATCTTCGATCAACTGTATCTCGTCAAAAAACATATACACCGATGACATCTCTATGTCCGGATACATTTCCTGGTATGCCTCGATAATCTGGTTTAATTCACTGGAATTCATTGTCACAAGACGCTCATCATCAAATCCTACACATAGAAAACGTTTCTTGTCTATCCCTTGGGAAAGAAGGTCGTTGATTACCACTTCCATTTTTGAGCTCTTGCCGCATCTTCTTACTCCTGGGATAGTAATAATCTTACCGCTATCTACAGGAAGGGGATTTTCACGCGGCTTAAGGTCGGTAGGAAATTCAGCCTGCCGCATCGCAATTTGGCTCTTTATATACAATTTATCCATACTGTCCTAAATTTTAGGACAAAGATAGCACTTTTTGTCCTAAAAAAAAAGACACCATAGAATTTTTTATCATAAAAAAACATAACTCGGTATAATACAGTAGCTCATCTTTCGGCATCCGTGCAGGGACACACCGTGGTCCCGTAAGAACTGACGGACTTTGCCCGAGAATTGATTATGCCGGGGGGACTAATGTCGGGAGAAGTAAGGGTATCAATTTCAATCGGGATATGGTGCCTCAAGGCAATTGATTCTATTTTTGCCTGATTGGATGTAGCGGGAAATTGTGGTATCAGTTGGCTATTATCGCATGAAGTTTCTTTTCCGGCATTCCCACCTGCGCACACACCCGACGTCGTCGACGACTTTTTCTCTGATTCTGGTTTTGATTCTGATTCTGAGTTTGATTCTGATACTGATTCTATATCATAGGGTGTATCAGAGTGCATACATTTGCATGCATTTGCATCAGTATGTTGATTAAAAACAGCCGTTGCATCCATATCCTTTGATGCTTTATTATTCTTACCCCAACGGGTATTGGCGGCCGCGCGTTTTCTTTCGCATACTTCTGAACGGTGGCGCTTCATACGATCTATCTCGTTGCGGATAAAACCGAACGCAATATTTTCCATCACGCCAAGTGATTTGGAAATGGTTCCGGAAGTTGAATATTCCACGATTGCTTCTATTACGTTCCAACGCTCTTGCAACGGAAGGTTTTTTAGAGGCTGCATCCATGAGCTGATGAAGAGAAATGATTTAGTACTCATTCTTTTTGTTTATTAATAATTATATATTGTGTCTTTCCGATGCGCTCTATGCATCTTTTTGACACAGCAAAATTACTATGCATCATTCAGCCGCCACCCTTATTTTGATAAAAGAGGTTCTTCTCAAATTTAGTTGAAAAATTCTGAGTTCATCATCAAGTTCTGTGCTGAAAGATCCGAGCCCCAAAGCTAAAGGGTTAATCTCTAATTCTGTGTTCTTCTGCCAGTTCCGAGCTAAGACCAAGATCCGCGCCTAATCTTAAAGTTAGCGTCGACGTTGGACTATTCTTTCAACTATATTTGAGAAGAACCATAAAAGACGCGCGTGGAAGCACGCAGGAGCGCGCTTACTACATTCTTTGTCGCTTGATTACGTAACTATTCAGAGTACATTGAAATAAGGCGCACACGGAGGACACACGGAGCTTTAACATTTATTTCTATTTATAATTGCATAATTTATCAGGCTTTATACACAGAGGGGCATTGCTTCGGGTGTCCAATGAGCCGACCGGGACTATCCGCTGAATAGTTACTTGATTACTTTGGAAATGTTAAAATATGCAAACTGCTCATATATTAAGTGTTGTACCGAGTAAAACATATATTTTTATGAAAAAGACAGCTCTTTTATTCGCACTGACAATATTGATGCTTGCAGGATGTTCTTCCAAGTCTGAAAACAAATCAAACGACCTTCCCAAAGGTGGGCCACAGATTGGTGGGCCAGGGATGGGCGGAGGCCATCGCCCTACCCCATCTCCTGAACTTCAAGCTTTGATCGACGAAACAGTCCCCAATTTCAAGCAATATGTCTTCGTAAATGAGAAAGGCGACTCCCTTCAATATAATCTCTTTACCCCTAAAGATATGAAGGAAGGTGAAAAATATCCTCTTGTATTGTTTATGGCGGATGCAAGCACTCCGGGGCCGGATCCTTTGATTCCTCTGACGCAAGGATATGGTGGACTTGTATGGGCAGCTCCTGATTTTCAGGCAAAGCATCCGGCATATGTGCTCGTTCCGCAATATTCGTACATAACAGTGGATAATGAATGGCAGACTATGCCGGAAGTTGACGAAACTATCGAGCTTCTAAATGACATCGCCGGCCGCGAACAGGTTGACACCGACCGACTTTATACCACCGGGCAGTCAATGGGAGGTATGATGTCGCTCTATTTCAACATCAAGTATCCTGACCTGTTTGCTGCATCAATGTTTGTCAGCTGCCAGTGGGATGTTGCCAAGATGGATGGTTTTAAGGATAAGAAGTTTGTGTACATCACTGCAGGTGGGGACAAAGAAGCAACAGGTGGAGCTGACCAACTCAAAGCACTGTTGAAAAAAGAGGATGCTCCATTTGCTGAAGCTACATGGAGTGCCAGGTTGCCGCAGGCTGAACAAGATTCCCTTGCATCGGCTTTGCTTGCCAAGGGTGAGCCGCGCAACTTCATAACCTTTGAGGGCAATACCGTTCTTCCTAAAGACGGCAAGGGAATGGTACACATGGCATCCTTTAATTACGCCTATCGCCTCTCACCCGTCTGCGACTGGCTCTTCCAACAACATAAATAATTCAACCATCATAAGTGAATGTTGAAGTATATAGGGTAATTGGTTATAATAGACTTATGAGATACATCATAGTACAAAACCGGGAGTGAATTTAAAACAGAATTCACTCCCGTGTTGTTACTTTTTATAAAGGAAGCATTAAGACAACAATGACAACTAAAGGAAAGATTTTAAGTTTGGTTTTGGTGATATTGATGATGATGGCAGCTGCCATTACTGTCAATAAGACCATTTTTGGACAAAGTCTCCACAGGATTGAAACAACAGACAGTGGATCTGAAGCCCCGGCAGATACAATAATCATACAATCGGATGGGAATACAGTAATACACACTCAAGGTATGAAAGGAACGGTCGATGGTTATGCAGGTCCCGTCCCTCTTGATATATACATAGAAGGTGGTAAGATTTCCGAGATCAAAGCTCTGCCAAATGCAGAGACTCCATCTTTCTTCAGTCGCGCAGCAGAATTGCTTAGCAAGTGGAATGGCAATACTCCTGCAGAAGCGCTTGAAATGAAGGTAGATGCCGTAAGCGGCGCTACATATTCCTCTACAGCCATCATCTCCAATGTAAATGCCGGACTCGCTCACTATCAAAACACCAATGCCAAACCCCGCAACAACACACCATGGAAAATATGGATTGCCTTTGCTGTAACCTTAGCCGCGTGCATACTGCCACTGTTTGTTAAAAATAAGATCTATCATAACGTGCAAATGATAGCCAACGTAATAGTGCTTGGATTCTGGTGCGGACAGTTTCTCGACTATTCACTGATGCTCAAATATCTATCTGGTGGTTTTACACTTCCAGCAGGGCTTGTTGCCATTGCCATGCTAATAGCTGCATTTATCTATCCGCTCTTTGGCAAGCCACAACACTACTGCACCCACATCTGCCCGCTCGGGTCGGCTCAGCAAATAATGGCACAAATATGTGGATACAAAGTGCATATTTCCACTAAAGTCCTTCATGGGCTCGACTGGTTCAGAAAAATACTTTGGGCAGTGCTGATGTTGCTCCTATGGGCTGACATCCTTACCGGATGGATGGACTTGGAGCTCTTCCAGGCATTCCAGTTTGAATCGGCATCATGGTGGATTATTGGAGCGGCAATACTTTTCGTAGCTCTCTCAGCCATAATCAGCCGTCCATATTGCCGCTTCGTATGCCCGACAGGATCTCTCTTCAAACGCGCTGAAAATATCGGTTAAGCAGTAATGCATAATTCATAATTATTTCTCAAAATGAAAAATTCAACTTATTTAATAATCCTCCTTGCATTAGGCCTCGTATTCGTATCTTATAAATGGATCAGCACATCTACATCTGCTTCATCAAGCGTTGAGACATTACAGAAGTCAACAATCGAAGATATCATGACGCGCACGAGCGTCCGCACATATAGCGATAAGGAAGTTGGGAGCGAACAATTAGATACTCTATTGCGTGCTGCAATGGCGGCTCCCACTGCCGGCAATAAACAACCTTGGCGCTTCGTAGTGATCAACGACAGAGCAATCCTGGATTCTATCGGAGATAATTTCAATACAATGACGATGGCAAAACAGGCATCCACTGCAGTAGTGATGTGTGGCGACGTGACCGCTACCTTTGATGGAGAGGGACAAGGGTATTGGATTCAGGATGTCTCTGCCGCTTCAGAAAACCTACTGCTTGCAGCACATGCTATGGGGCTGGGAGCTGTGTGGTGTGGCATTTATCCACTCTCTGCACGCATACAGCAATTCTCAAAAATGCTTGATCTGCCGGAAAATATTCTTCCGATGGCTTGCATATGCATAGGATATCCATCAGGAGAAACCACTCCTAAAGACAAATGGAAACCGGAATATATCCACTATAACACTTGGAAATAGATTATGAAAATAGTAATATTAGATGGCTATGGGATGAATCCCGGAGATCTTTCATGGGACAATCTAAAATCTCTTGGAGACCTGACAGTGTATGACCGTACTGCACCATCAGATACCATAAAGCGGTCTGCTGATGCTGAGATCATTCTCACCAATAAAACAATAATCGATCAGGAAATAATAGCTAAGCTCCCGGCTCTCAAATATATTGGAGTGTTGGCTACAGGATATAATGTGGTAGACACCGTGGCTGCCCGCGAAAGGGGAATAATAGTGACAAATATACCATCCTACAGCACTGCATCTGTAGCACAGATGGTGTTTTCTCTTCTACTGGCCATTACCAACAATGTAGCGCACTATACAGCCGACAATCGTGCCGGACGCTGGAGCCGAAATGCAGATTTTTGCTATTGGGACGCTCCGCTTACCGAACTTGCAGGAAAGACTTTCGGCATTGTCGGCTTTGGCAACATTGGAAGTAAGGTTGCAAGTATCGCCCTTGCATTCGGAATGAAGGTGATGACGCTTTCATCCAAACCAGCGGAGGCACTTCCTGCCGGAGTGAAAAAAGCTGAAGATCTCGACCACCTCCTGTGCGAAAGCGATGTGGTGTCGCTTCATTGCCCTCTTACCGATTCTACCAGACATCTCATCAATGCCTCGACATTGGCAAAAATGAAAACATCTGCCATATTGATCAACACGGGCCGTGGTCCACTTGTCGACGAGCAAGCACTTGCCCTGGCTCTCAACACCAACGCACTTCGAGGTGCAGGAGTGGATGTGCTCTCATGCGAACCTCCTACAATCGACAATCCTCTACTGTATGCCCGCAATTGCTATACGACTCCACATCTCGGTTGGGCCACCGTCGAAGCACGTCAGCGCTTGATGGATATCGCTGTGGCGAACGTTGCCAATTTCATAGAAGGTACCCCAACAAATGTGGTAAATTAAAGACTATAAGTAGCTCACAAAGATTAAACGACATATATTAACCAAGTATCTGCAAAGGTCTTGGTATGATAGCTGCCTCATGATTATCTCGCATTTATCATATCATTAATTTTTGCGAGCTACTTACACTGATTACAATTTTACCAATCTGGCCACGTTGCTCGGCAAGAAAATGGGCATCGGAAATTCGATCGAAAGGGAAACGTTCGGCTATTACAGGCCGGATGTTTCCTTTTTCTATCAGCTTCATCATGCCATCTATTTGAGCTTGTGTAGGACTATTGCTATAAAATCCGGTCAGATATACACCTGTCGGCACTTCCTTTATCGGATCAAAATATTTAAGTCCGAAGACTCCTCCAAGCAGACCGGTGTGGCATACTATTCCGTGGTAAGATGTCAGACGCAAAGATTCCCTTAATGTAGAGGCTCCAATCAGTTCAAGTACTTTAGTAACGCCGGCAGGATATCTTTCAAGAAACCGTCTACGGAAATCCTCACCCTCAAGCAATACATCATCTGCACCATATTTCTTAAGCAAATCACCTTTTCGTTCACTCCTTGTAGTGGCGATGACCTTTGCCCCGATAGCTTTAGCAAGCTGAATCGCAGCTATACCGACCGTAGAACTACCACCACGAATAAGCAACGTATCTATTTCGGAAAGCTGCAGCGACATGACGAGCGATCCATAGGCAGTATAAAATGTCTCAGGGATAGCTGCCAGTTCCTGCCAATCCAAATCACTCCTGACAGCAAACACATGACTTGTAGGCAATAAGGCGTATTCGGCATAACTGCCATTGAAGCTTCGTCCCATACCACCCATAAGAGCGATTACACACTGCCCCACTTTCATCCCGCTATCGGATGGATCTACAATCTCTCCCACACATTCAATTCCGGGCACAATCGGTTTATTTATATAAGACTGTGCCACTTCAAACTGACGAAGGAGCACTTCGGAATGATTGATTCCAAATGCCTTTACTTTTATCAATACCCACCCCGGATGCACTTCGGGCATGGGCAATTCACTCAATTTCATTTCATCTGCCCTACATGGAGCAGTAAGGACTACAGCTTTCATATTTCTTTCCAACATTGAGGATCAGGTGAATAAAACGAACGATGATAACCATAAGCTACAGCAGGACATCCACGGCAAAAACGGAGCAATTCACACTTTGAGCATTTCTCAAACTTGTCATATTGCCGATAATAATCCATCTCATTGCTTTCCCAAAGTTCATATATTGGCTTTTGAAACAGATTTCCGACCACACTCTCAAAACGTCGACACGCCATAACGCTTCCGTTCGGTTGTATTGTAAAATGGCAATCACCGCAATGGCAACCATCATATATTGCTTCGGGATCACTATCTTCAGGAATCTTAAAGAAGCCCTTTTCATAAAGAAATAGAGTCCAAAGATGATCCTTAAGATTGAATATGGTATCGGAGTCTTTGTATTGCTCAAACTTCTTCCATATGCATTCAAGGAAATCATGGTATTCAGTCGGGGTAATATGGGTGGATTTTTCTTCCGAGGTAGGACAATATCTTCCAAAAGCAAACACATCAACACCCTTTTCAACTACAAGATCAATCACTGACGGAATCTCATCAATATTAGTGCCGGATACTGTAGTCATGACAGCAACCCTAATACCATTTCTTTTCAAGACACCTATCTTTTCTACGGTAGTGTCGAATGAACCAGGTTTACGGATTGAGTCATGCGTCTCCCTCATGCCATCGATTGACAGTTGATATTTTTGGCATCCCATTGCCTTAAGCCGAAGGCACACATCATCTGTGATATGAAATGGATTTCCAAGAATTGTAAAAGGAATATCCCGTTCCTTGAGCATTGCAAGGATTTCCCAGAAGTTACGGTGTAATATTGGATCGCCCCCTGTAATATAGAAATAGGGTAACCTATCCATACGCCGGCACATTTCCACACACTGATCTATGAAATCAGCGGCCTTGTCAAGAGGCATTTCTATGATATGGGGATGGCCTTCAGAAAAAATATAACAGTGTTCACAACGCTGGTCGCAGCTGTCGGTGATATGCCATTGAAATGCAAAGTATTCCATTGTAGGTAATAATTCATAATGCATGATTCATAATGCATAATTAACTTCTTCAAGCTAAAGCAAGTCATAATGCATAAGTGTTGGTCGCTGAATTTATACATTATGAACAGTCATTTAGGTATCCTTTTGATTTTATCAGCTACTTACTTCCGATGCAAAGACGAAAGTTTTGCACCGGAAGCCAAGCAGTAGTTGACGGATTATTTCTCGCCGGCGCCACAAGCTGAGCCACAAGCTGCGGGCTTTTCCTCGGTTTTTTCGTCACCGGCACCACATGCGGAGCCACATGCTCCGGAAGGAGTTGCATTTTCAGCTTCTGCACAGAGATATGCCTGTGCGGTGTGCTTTACGGCACAATTTGAAATACGTGTCATAGTCGTACTTATTTTTAGGGTTGAACACTGTTTATCAGTGCAAAGTTAATCATTCGTATCCAATAAATCAAGAGGTTACAATTTATACATCAAGTAACATATTTATCTCTTTTATGATAATCAATAACTTGCAAAATAAAAAAATTTACTTTTATGGGAACACTTGCATATATTGGATATTTGACGTAATTTTGTGCACAAAAGCCACTCGAAAATGAGAAAGAAAGATCAGCTTAACTCAATAATTGAAATATGTCCGGTAAGGAATATAGTAGCGAGATTCGGTAATAAATGGGCATTGCTCGTAATCCTCGTATTAAGTGAGAACGAGCCTATACGCTATAATGACCTGCTTCGTAAAATACCCGACATATCATCGCGCGTACTGTCCGGCACACTCCGTGTTCTTGAAGCGGACGCACTCGTAGTCCGTACGTATTATCAAGAGATACCTCCACGCGTTGAATACTCCCTGACTGATACAGGCCGCTCCCTTGTGCCAATTATAATGCAGCTGACCGATTGGGCACAAAAGAATATGAAATCAATAATCGAACACCGTAAAAACAATAAGCCGGAGTCCCACTGAGAGGATTCCGGCCATCTGCTTTGTTTCAATTTTGATAGTACTTACTTGACGTCAGAATATGGGGCGTCAGAGTTAAGGGAGCTATCACCCATCTTCACTCCTACCTGGCGAGCTACGTCATGTTTCAACTTGCCAAGATTGTCTTCGTCAAGTACGGGATATACCTCATCGCGTTCGTCGAGTGGCTCAACTTGCGGCTCTGCCACATACTTAACATTTGCCTCCGGGAACTTCGACTTTACATAGTCATATACAGTATCCTTTATATGCTTAAATTCTTCACTGCGTTTGAACTCTTCCAGACTGCCGTCGAAAGGAACGCTATACTTGTCGGAAGCACCAAAGCTAACGACATATGCTCTTTCTGCTTTCATAGTATGAATGTTTTTTAAGATTATATTTTCAATACTTTTAACGCAAAGACCGCAATGCTGGTTCACTAATAGCGACTCCAATATTCTTTAGGTTTTAAATCTTTGCTCCTCTTAAGAGGCTATACAGACTTTTTTATATAAGTTTGCGAAGGAAGGGTATTAGTTCATCTGCCATTTTCTCGGCCTGCTGTGCAGAAGGATGCCATGAGGCGCCAAAACCTAACTCTCCGGTCTGAGGAGACATATCGAAACGATAGATCCGGTCATCTTCAGAAGCTAATCTGTCAAGAACTGTCTTCACATCAACCAAAGCCTGATCCTGAAGCATAGCTCCTGTCAAAAGCACTATCTTTGCCTGTGGATGAAGTTCACGCAGATGCCCAAGGAAATCACGGTAATGCTTCTCATAAAGAGATATGTCGTAATTATTTTCTGACGTATCGTTGGTGCCTAGATTGATACAAATAATATCGGGATGGAATTTAGAGTGGTCCCATTTATAATCATGGTTGTAAAGCATCGTGTAGTCATATTCCAGTGGCATAGTATTCGTATCCCCCTCCTTCGGACTTCCATAATTACGGTAGATACCGATACCGGATCGAGCCACAACATTGAAGTCAGCATTCAAGGCGCGTGCAGCTTTATAGGCATAGGTCAACGTATGATTCTCTGTCTCGTATGAAAAATCATTCTCCGGATTGTTGTCTTCAATTCCATAGCCACAAGTGATAGAATTGCCAATAAATTCTATCTTAAGTTCCGGCTTCTCCTCGGCTGCCAGAAGCTTCCCGTCGATATGGAATCCACGGAAAGTTGGCTTGAGTTCATACCCCTCCAAAGCATATGTCACTCTTACATTGTGGATAGTATCTTTGAGATTTTCCACCAAAGTCAGTAGCGAATCGGTAGGATTATATTTCACCATAAATGGTTTCTCCCCATCTATCTCTATCATGAATTTTCCACTTCCGGGCGAGGTCTCCATCCTTAGTCCCGTACCCTGGAACCGAAGCATGGCTGTGGTTCCGGGATAGGTGAATTCACCTTCACCATTTTCATTCCAATGTATGCGGCCCATATAGGCTATATCCGGATTTGACGCTTCTATTTTCCCATCATTTGCACCTTTACCCAATGCACACCCGGAAACAGTAAACATCGAGAGCAGTAAGGATACCCCTAATATTTTTATTTTTTTCATCTAAATGCAAGTTTTATGTGCAAAATTAACCAATTTACACCATACCACCAAACCGGATTTTAATATTTATGTACTAAACTGAAAATTTATTCTTATCTTTGCAGTGGAAATTATAATCAATCTGCATATAAAATGAGAAACGATCTAAATAAGAGGAATAAAAGTCTTAAAGATATGACTCTTGAAGAACTGTGGAAACTCTTTCCCATAGTGCTTGCTCCGCATAATACCCGTTGGCATGAGTGGGCAAAAGAGGAAATCTCTACCCTTTCATCCTTATTGACCGGCTTTGACATACGAATCAATCATATCGGAAGCACAGCCATACCGGGTATTATGGCAAAACCAATAGTGGATATCCTTGTGGAAATCACGCCTACGACAGATAAGGAGGAAATTAAAAAGACAATGGAATCAGCCGGATACATATGCATGTCTGTATCCGACAACCGTATGAGTTTCAATAAAGGATATACTCCGGAAGGTTATGCCGAACGAGTTTTCCACATTCATTTCCACCATATCGGGGATAATGACGAAATCTTTTTCCGCGACTATCTCATCGCTCACCCCGAGGCAGCCAAAGAATACGAACGACTCAAACTAAGTCTACAGCCACTCTACAAGCACAACCGCGATGCCTACACCACAGCTAAAGCGCCATTCGTCAAACGTATAGTATCATTAGCTAAATTATGACAATTATTAAGCCAAGGGAAGAGCTGCGCAAATATGTACGCTATTATTGGGTGTTGAAAAGCGATGAGCCATTCAGCGTCCTGACCTTTTCTATTGGTTGTCCGCAAATCATATTCCACCGAAAGACTCCACTCTACATTCCTGATCTTGATAAAAGCCAAGATCATTTCACCATTAGCGGTCAGGTGAATTTTCCTGCCCACCTACAGTCTGATGGGAATTTGGAAATGATAGTCGCAGTATTTTATCCTCACACGATCAGCCCTTTCATCAATACTCCCCCATCTGCTTTCTACAATCTCGAAATATCGGGATATGACCTTGAAAATCCCAAACTCGATGAAATTGCCTCCAGAATATTTGAATGCGAGGACTCTTTAGAAGGTATTGACATTCTTGAAAATTGGTTAATTGCAAAGATCAAGCCTTCTCTAAATCTCAGACGCACAGCAGACTCTATCAGGCGAATACTTCTCAACCCTTCACTCTCCATCGGCTATCTTGCCAATGCGGCTTGTGTAAGCCAAAAGCAGTATCAACGTATATTCAGAGAATTCGTAGGAATGAACCCTAAAGAATATGCCCGCATAGTCAAGTTCCAGAAATCATTGTGGATGATGCAATCCGGCGAACGGAACTTCGCTGCCATTGCCGCTGAAAGCGGGTATTCCGACCAATCACACTTCATACGTGAATTCAAAGCAATGACCGGCCATACACCCAAGGCTCTTTTAAATTTTTGCCAACCGTATTCTGATCTTTTCACCAATCCCATATAACTATTCTCACCTTTCATCTAATCCATAATTTATCATTCATAATTTATCATTGAGTATGATGTCCTTTTTCTTCTATCAAGCAAAAAATATTTACCATAATTTTGCATCAAAAAAACATGATGCAAGAAGTAAATCCTAAGGAAACATCCCGAGCCTATGCTTTTGAAATGTGGATGAAGGCACCGATGCCTATGGTGACCATCTTTAGTAATATCGATGTCACTAACATTAGAAAACTCAGCAAACGACATCATTTGAAATTCAATATGCTGATGTGCTGGTGTATAGGCAAGGCAGCCACCCAGATAAAAGAATTCTATGTGCTTCCTGTCGGTGATAAACTGATCAAGTATGACTCCATAGCAGTAAATACAATAGTAGCCAACAGTCGAGGCGAAGTGAGTTCATGCGACATCCCTTTCACAGAAAACCTCGAAGAATTTAACAAAGATTATCTTCGTCTGACGCGCCAAGTAGCCGTAACCTGCCAAAACCATGACATAGAAGAAAGTATGGTGATCGGCACGTCGGCATTAGCGCACTATGAGATAGACGGAGCAGTAGGTATGTATAGCGGCATCTTCAACAATCCATTCCTCATCTGGGGCAGCTATCGCAAGTCATGGTTTAAGACGACACTCACAGTATCCTTTCAGTTCCATCACACCCAGATGGACGGAGCGCACGCCGCCCGGTTTCTCAACACATTGCAACTGGAAATCAATAAAAGCTCATACAGAGGGTGACCTTTCCTGAAAATGGTGGTCCTTCTCAAATTTAGTTGAAGATACTGATGTATAGCATGAACTTGGAGGATATTAAGGCGCAGAACTTCAAGTCAGCCTAGAACGTGTAGATGGACGCAGAACTTTTTAGTTTTGGCTATGCAGTTTTTTGGGGGCGCTCATCTTTCAGCTCAGAATTGGTCGGATTAGCTCAGAAAAGGTTGCAGTTTCAACTAAAGTGAAGAAGAACCAAAATGGTTGACTCAGTTTTTATATTTACTGTGTTGAGTGTAATCTATTACCTTAAGGGATTGTCTTATGGAGCTGCCGGATGACGTGCTGCGTCAAAAGCCGCAACGCAGAGAGATAAGGCGGTAATCTGTTCAGTCTATTTTCCTACCTGTCTTGTCAATATAATACCAGTCGCTACTATCCCAGAACCAATGTTCTGCATCATATTGTATTTTTGTCCCGGAATCCGATACTCTCGCTTTGCCGTTCTCAAAAGGAAATGCACACTTGAAACGGGGAGTGATAATGGTGGTTCCCTTTCCATCTGCATAGCCAATTCGACCTTGTTCGTCAACTATGCGGTACATTCCATCCATAACATAATCATCACCATTGTCAAATTGGAAAGCAGGATACCGTTTGCGATGTCTCT
>CAYSMP010000017.1:0-38961 GCA_964432215.1 uncultured Sangeribacter sp. | reverse complement strand
CTGGTATGTGCAGGAAGTGGAAGGCGTGCGCCCCGACGTGAAGATAATCAACCTCAGTTACCTCAATTCTGACTGGTATGCCAACCAACAGCGTATGCAGAGCTACGATGCTCCAGCCGTAGACTTCACTGCAGAGCCAAAAGACTATGCTTACGGCAAACTTGACGTGACATTACCCGGACGCAGCGGTGCAGCTGATCTCCTGACCTCTCTGAAGGCTCTCTATGCCGGACAGTATGATGCCCGCTACGGATATCCAATGCTCAGCGCATCTACGCTTACCATCCCTGTGGATAAGAAGAAAGTGCTGGAGCGTGGTCTGGTGGCTCCGGAAGATTCAGTTCTCATAGAAGATCATATCGTGATAGACCTATCGCAGGCTACCGCCGTAAACGCCAAGGGATACGTCGGACTCGGAGAGATCCTAATGCTCGACATAATCGCTACAAATGCTGCAAACGGTTGGCCACGTCCGATCTATTGGGCTTCTACTGTAGGTCCGGATTATCACCTCGGACTGACTCCCTATGTGCGCAGTACAGGTATGGTGCATCAGCTCACTCCGACAATTCAACCTGATATGGCTCCACGTACTGATCGCGCCTACGACGTAGTGAAAAACTATAAATGGGGAGGTGCAGACAAGGCTACAGATTCCAATAAGATCTACTACGACGAGACAGCACGCCGAATGCTGGTATCTACCCGCACTTCGATGGTCGACGTAGCAAGCCAGCTCCTCAGCGAAGGGGACATGGCGCGTGCAATAGGCGACTCCGTGAAGGCCAAGCAGAAATACACCCAGTCTGCTGAGATTGTAGATCTCCTTGAGAAGAATCTAAGCGCCAAAGCTGCTCCATACTCGCTCTCGACTGCCCTCACCCTTGCCCAGCTCAACTGCGAGCTTGCTGGCGATGATGTGCTTGGAGATAAGACACGTATGGAAAAGGGACGCAAGCAGCTTCTCAGCCTCATCGACAAGTATGGCAAGAACGTGCAGTACAACCGCCAGATGCGCTACAACTTCGGCAATCCCCCTATGACCTACGAAAACCAGCTCATCCCCTACCAGTACTACCGCTTTATCGACCTATACCGCAAGTATAGCGGCAAAACATCAGACTCTACATCCATTGTAAAGCCATCAGAGGCGGAAGGCAATATCGATGCCAATGCTACTGAGCTCAATGCTATTCTCCAAAAGTATGGACTCAATGAGGAGGAACTCAAGCGCGACTACGAGAGATATATCGGAGTCCGCAACGGGCAATCCTCATCAGAGGGGGATGGCATCACTTGGCAGGAATTCGAGGATGAGATTGCAAAATACTGCGAGATAGCCAATGAGTTGGCGTCGCTCTCCCCGGATGAGTATGCAAAACGTTCGAATGATGAGAAACAGATCGACTCAGTGCTTTACAGCGTGATAGAATACTATCTTGAAAACGGCGGCAAAGAGGAAAATCTGGAGAAGTATCAACAATATCAGAAGCTCGACAAAGCGCGTGCAAAACGACTGAGCGAGATGAGCCAGGGACTTTGATGCTGCTTCCCCAAGAAAGAATACCTTGGATATTACGGTTTCCCGCCTTCCGGCGCGATGTTGTCTTTCGCGTCGGAGACGGGAAACCGTCGGTATATCTGACCTTCGATGACGGTCCTATTCCCGAGTCAACCCCCTGGCTTCTCAAGACTCTCGCTGAGCATGACGCCAAGGCTACCTTCTTCATGGTAGCTGACAATGCCCGACGCTATCCCGAACTCCACAAGGCTGTAGTGGAAGCCGGACATGCCATAGGCAATCACACATTCCATCATCGCCCCCCATTCCGTCAGAGTGTCAACGACATGATGACCGATGTCCGCCTCGCCGATGACGTGCTCCACTCGCGCTTATTTCGTCCACCTCACGGTTTGATACTAAGGCATCAGCAGAAAGCCCTTTCCAAAGCCGGCTATCGTATTGTAATGTTCGACCTGAACACTCTCGACTACCGTGCCGACCGAACTCCGGAAGATATTCTTACCTCAGTGGTCAACAACGTGCGTCCGGGTTGCATCATCAACCTCCACGACTCCCTCAAGTCCATATCTAAGTTAAAGCTTTGCCTCCCTCAAATACTATCCCACCTCCGCTCCGCGGGCTATACCCTCCTCCCCCTCCCCTCAACTTAAAAAAACACAACAACTCCACAACTTAACAACCCCACAACCTATGACAAAAATCCGCGCCGCCGTAGTAGGCTACGGCAACATTGGCCACTTCACAATCGAAGCTCTCGAGGCCGCTCCAGACTTTGAAATAGCAGGTGTAGTACGCCGCAACGTATCTGAAATCCCCACAGAACTTCAGGCTTATAAAGTAGTGACCGATATAAAGGAACTCGGCCACGTAGATGTAGCCATACTCTGCACTCCCACCCGTGAAGTGGAAAAATACGCATTGCAATATCTTGCCATGGGTATCAATACCGTGGATAGCTTCGACATCCACACCTCCATCATCGACCTTCGCCGCTCGCTCGACGCAGCTGCAAAGGCTGCCGGCAAGGTGTCGGTAATCTCCGCCGGATGGGATCCGGGAAGCGACTCCATCGTGCGCACCCTCATGGAGGCAGCGGCTCCCAAGGGTCTTACCCATACAAATTTCGGCCCAGGTATGAGCATGGGACACACTGTGTGTGTAAAATCCAAACCTGGCGTGAAGAACGCTCTCTCAATGACAATGCCCAAAGGCGACGGTATGCACCGCCGCATGGTCTATGTTGAACTTGAAGACGGAGTCAAACTCGAAGATGTAGCAAAGGCTGTCAAGGAAGATCCCTATTTTGCCTCCGACGAGACCCACGTTATGGCAGTAGAAAGCGTAGATGCAGTCAAAGATATGGGCCATGGCGTACACATGGTTCGAAAGGGCGTATCCGGCAAGACTCAAAACCAGCGTTTTGAATTCAATATGTCGATCAACAATCCGGCTCTAACAGCACAGCTTCTCGTAGGCGTGGCACGCGCTGCAATGCGCCTCGCCCCGGGAGCCTACACAATGGTAGAGATCCCCGTCATCGACCTTCTCCCAGGCGACCGCGAATCACTGATCGCTCACCTCGTCTGATATGGGAATGCACCTTGCCTTTACAAGAAGAATCTATCTAAAGATTAAAGAAATCCCACTTAATCGACACATCTCGATTAAGTGGGATAAATTTCAATTAAATCGATTTTAGTTTTGTCAGATCATCTCAAGGGTTATTAGGACCATATGACCTTTGACTTTCGCTTGCGAAAGTCGAGCATTTAATGTTTAATCTTTTTTCCCGACTCTGTGACCACAATCCGTCCTTTATCAGAAGAAGAAACCGGCAGGCCATGCAGATTATAGCAACGCTCTTTCACTTCCTCACGCATCATTTCAGCTCCTGAGCCTACAGTTACGTCGACATAGTCAGCGTATTCTGCACGTATGACGTATTCCATCTCTTCTTCGCCGATTTCATCGTCACTATATACCTGGCTCACAGTGTAAGTCTCAGGTTTTCCTTCGGAATCATACTCCACTTCACCTATGATCTTTTCACCGTAAGTGAAGCCATCTTCCGTCACGCTCTCTAATGAGAGTGTCATAAGCCCCCAGTCGTCGTAACGGTATTCCTCACGCGATCGCAACAACTCCACATCCATGAAGTAAGTCGTTCCTTCACCGATGTATCCATCATTTTCAAGCGGAGTGTATTCCATTATGCCGGTGACCGACATTCCATCCATAGTCATGCTCATGGTGGCAGTATAGGCATCGCTGTCTTCAGCATATTCAACTATTACGTTCATGTCCAGTCCATCCGGATCCACATAGTGAGCCGAACCTATACGGTTATTACCGATAAATATGTCATCTATATTATATATCTGTCCATCAGTACGGTCCCATACTATATCAGTAATCCGGGTACCCTGCTCCCAATAATACTCATAACTGTCGTAGTCAAAATTTAAGATTTGCTCTGAAATTTCAGTGGCCTTTCCGTCTGTACCGTAGACCACATCCACCCTCTGTGTAGGATCATAGATACCTTGAAACAGCACAGCTATGACAGAACTTGTAATATTGCCTTCTTCATCGCGGGTGATGATACGCTTATAATTGTTGCCAAGCTGACACCACTCGGCTTCCATCCACATCCACTCCTCGCGGTCGGTGATCACATTGGTCAAGATCGGATCATACTCAAACTTGCTCTTGGTGCTGTTTTCGAAATCAACTCCATCTTCCGATACGGTTGTCACCTTGAATTTCAGCATACCGTTTGTGTCATATTCATTGACAGTACGGGAATACGTACCTTCCGCGTCGACCGCATTCTCTATGATTACATTGCCGTCTGAATCGTAGGTATAGGTATATACATCTTCCGGCATCCAATCCTCTCCGTCCCATCCGAACGTTTTGGTCAATCCAGGCTTCATCTTCCGTGCCAGTTCCGACATTTTCATGATTTCACCGGCATTCTTTCGGGGCAACTTACTCATCACTTTACCCTCATTTCCGGCCGTCAGGCGCACTTTTACATCTTTCATCATCTTCAGCGGCGAGACCGTCGACGCTGCCACTGGCATAGCTATCACCGCCGCCAAACCAAAAGCAAACACTGTAGAATTTCTCATAAATTTTCTTTTGAAGTTGTAAAAACAAATTCATAATTCTCATCTACAAAATTAATATAAATTTTGATACTATACACTTATTCTTTAAAAAACCTGAATTTTTTTAAGTAATAAAGTAAAAAGCCGCGCTTGGATAGGCGCGGCTCATCGTGTCAAACATGGTATAGGATTAGACGTTAGTTTATCTTGAGTGTTTTCTTTTTTCTGTTTTTTTAGTGTCTACACTCCTAAGAGAGGATAGAATGCGAGGGGTCATTTAGTGGAATTTCTATGATGCAAAATTACACAAACCTTTGCATTTCAACCATATCACTACGTCTATAATACATTCAAATCCGTAACTTTCCCTCCTCTTCTCGTTTCCTTTAGTAACAAGAGCCATTCATTACCCGTCAATATGCCGATTGACTCAGAATAGCACTTATGATATCTTCCACTTTGTCCATCCCTTCTTTTCCCACTTCTTCCGGCAGTACATCAGCAGGAAAGACACTCGTACCATACCTCGCACCTACAAGCACCTCATACCAAAGTGCCGAAAGAGCAAAATCAGCAAAATCATCCACTATGTGGTAGCCGTCTGTAGAAAACCCATTCTCCACTTCCGGAAATGCATCCCTCAGCATTTTGATCAAAGTAGCTGACGGAAGACGCATATCAAATTCTTCCGAAGCCTTGTCGCCAGCCTCTATTATTGCCTCATACATCTTTTGGGAATTATTATCATAGTTTTGGAATTCCGGGTGCTCTGTCCAAGGGGTATAAGCCCAGGTGTAGTGCCACGCAAGAAGTGCATTCCGGTTGGTCTCCTTGAATAGTTTTACCAGATAGGAGAGATAGGGCTGATATGTGCGGTAGAGGCCAGCCCACCCCGACATCTGCTGGAGGGTTATTATGTCCCAGTCAAAGAACATCAAAGCAAGATCAAAGGTCTTTACGTAGTCGCATTTCACCCATTTGCCTCCGTCGGAATACATAAACTCGTAGTCTTCTACATTATCCGAATGGTTTGTCCAATGCTGCTTGAGCGAGCATCCGCTCCGGGTCAGCATACCAATGCATATGGAGTCGCCGTTTAGGCGCTCCAATAGCCAAGGCATATAGGAGGTTGCATTGTGGGTAAAGCTATTGCCTATGCACAGTATCTTCAAGGACGACTCAGCATGTCTCTGCCATAGAGGAGTCGCCATCAGCATGGCTGGATCCGGGCGCTCCAATGCAGGCTCATAGACCACCTCAGGCTCCTCCCTGCATGATGTAAGCGCCAGAGCTATGATCCAGAATGGCAATAATAAATTTAAACAGAGCTTCATAAATAGAAATTAAGGTTAGGATAATCAAAGTTGTGCAAGTAGGGGAATCAGTCCTGAGTTGTCGATAGTACGAATTGGTATTCCGGATCTCTCCAACTCTCTCTCCTCATTCTGCTGACTGAGGATTCGCTTCCTTATTGCCTCCACATCCAAGGAGTCGCGCTCTTTGATTCGTGAGATTCTGACCTCTTCTGAGGCTGTGACAAGCCATATTTCTGAACACATTCTTGCCAAACCTGATGAGGCGAGGATGGCACTCTCTACAAAACATAAATCCCGCCCTTCGGCCATCATTTCCGTGTGCCAACGTCCGACGTCTTCACGCACCAATCGATGTACAAGTTCATTGAGCCAAAGGCGTTCTTTGTCACTTCCGAAAACGCGACGTGCCAATTCCGGACGGCAGATCGGACCTCCGAGGGGGCAGACGCAATCACCATAACGCTGATGGAGCGACATTAGTATCTCCTCAGATGAGTCCATGATCCTTTTTGCCTCCAAGTCGCAGTCGTAGACAGCTTCACCCCTGAGCCTAAGCACACGGCTTACTACTGATTTTCCACTTCCTATCCCACCACAAATTCCGATTATCATACCGCAAATTTACTAAAAAACTCAAGAACTACAAAAAGATTTCCCTAATCCGGATTTTTACCTATTATCTACTTATATCTACTTAGAGATGCAAGACATTGTCCAATCTATTTCTAATGGATTATCAGCCATAGATAGTATCAACGGAAGATGTGGATTATCAAGCACTGTCATCCTGGCGCCCTCCTCCATATTCTCCACTTCGAAGGCATCCCCAAGTGAACTATCCATGGTGGCTTTACACCGCCATACCACACCATTATATGAGAATTCTCCCTTCTGCCTCAGGGATGAAAGTGCACTCTGTGAGATGATTCCGTATGTCTTCCCCGGAGGCAGAGTGATGTGGTTGCCATCTTCCGGCATCAGCCAACTCTGAGCTGTACCATCCTTAACTGCTTCAGGCGACATTGAGTAGCTACCGGTCCACAGTTTCAGATTTCGCACGATGCTCCAATGCAGAGTTAAGCCACCATCTTTCTGCAGCTCATACACAAATTTAAACCGACGCGTCTGACCATGCAGTTTATAAGCTACCTGCAACGTATCCCCTACGTTGACCACCATATTAGAATGACGTAATGACTTAAAAGACTCTTCCACCTCCGATGGGGTGGCAGAGACATCCGGCTCATCCGTCAGCGTATCCGCATCATCCGACATCAACTTTCCCCATTCGGTAGGCTCCCGACCCATCACCAACCTAAGTTCACCTCCTTTTGAGAGGTCAGAATGCCTGAGAGTGGAGTAGTTATAAGGTTTGCCGTTTAGATACGCAGCGGTAATATACCGGTTCTCTTCCGATAGGCCCTCCGCCTTGATGGTGAAACCCCTTCCCATTGGCAGCTGGAATGTGGTCGACTGCAGAATGGGTGAATGGATGAGATAGTAGTCATGTCCGGCATTAGGATATAAGCCGGCCATATTGAATATCAGCCACGACGACATTGCTCCCGAGTCGTCATTGCCAGGCAGTCCGGTCGGCATGTCACTATAGTTTTTCTCAATTATCTCTCTTATCCTGTCTCCCGACTTGTCAGGGCGACCTATCCAATGGTAAAGACATGGCGACATAAAGGAGGGCTCGTTGTTGACGTTAAAATAATCCTTTTCGAAGAATGTATTGAGCCGCTGTTCGAATGCATCCGGTCCACCGCATTTCTCAATCAGGCCAGCGACGTCGTGCGGTATGCTCAGCGAGTATTCCCATGCCGAGGCTTCGTAGAAAAACATATCCCACCATGGTTTATACCATGGTCCTTCGAAAGTGAGCGGAGTATATTTGAATGTCGGATGTTGAAGTCTTGAATGTCCGAACGGAATAGAGTCAAGCCAATTTCCATGAGCATCGCGTGGCATTATGAATCCTTTGGCACCATCGTGCTCATAGTCAGAGCGCCACAAGTTTTTCCATGATTCTGACTGCTTCATATATCGTTCGGCAACTTCTTGCTGGCCAAGACTACGCGCCACCTGCGCTATCGCGAAGTCACAAAGAGAATATTCTACAGTGCGGTTGCCAGCCCGCGCTATCCCGTGCGGGATATATCCAAGCGTGAGGTATTCCCGCAAGCCTCCTCTTCCTTCAGCCTCTTCATTGCCTCCTGGAGGCACCGTTGCATCGTGGATCATAGCTTTCAAGGCTGCTTCATAGTCGATTCCCTCTATACCCTTCACACAGGCATCTGCTATCACCACATCCGCGTTCGAACCTCCCTGAGTGCGTCCGTTGGAGTTGCCGCTTCTTGCGTCGGGCATAAATCCGTCGCGTTTTCCGATATTGACGAGAGAGTTTACCATGTCGGCAAGCCTTTGCGGCTCAATGATGGCAAGAAGGGGCATTGAGGTTCGGTAAGTATCCCAAAGTGCATAGAAGTCATCGTAGTAGGGGTCGGGATCCGTCCAGAGAGGATTCTCCCCGGTCCTGTCGCTCGGCATGAGCATGGTGTGGTAAAGTGCGGTGTAGAGCATTCTCTTCTCCCTATCAGGCGTATCGGAATGCACTTTGATTTTCTGCATCTCGTCTTCCCATTTGGAAAGGCTCTCCTCGCGAATATCATCAAAAGTCTTTCCTTCCGATTCCAATTCATAGTTATTCTTCGCTTTCAGCTGGCTTATAAAGGAGATTCCCAGGCGGAGGTTGACAGTGTCAGTCTTTTCTGGGAAAGCTACAAGCACTCCCGTCTTTTCTCCGGAATCGAATTGAGTCTTTGATCCGCTTATTTTATCCCCCTTCCAAGTAGCCGTCTGCAAGAATGGCACATCTGATTTGGCATAAAAGTAGACTGTATAGGCACGCCCGTTGTTCCAGCCACCACGGATTCTGGTGTAACCTGAAATTTCTGTATCCGAAATCACCTGAATTTCTGATCCCACAAACTGCTGGGCCTCCCTTGCGTCTGGCACAGGAGATTCACCCAAGAAGAAGCCGGCATCTATTTTCAGGCAACGATCTCCACCTTCAGAATATATGAACCGATAGGCCGAACTGCGGTCGCTGGCAGTGATTTCTGTCTTTATTCCACTGTCGGCATACGTAGTGGAATAATATGCAGGAAGGATCGTCTCAGATTCCCGATACGCGAAAATGTCGGTGCGGTCAAAGACTCCGGAAAACGGCTGCACAAGGATGTTGCCATATTTAGGGCCGCCGCCAGTCCCGCTGACGTGCACCTGCGCGAAACCATCTACACGCTCCGGCATCGGAAGCCATCCGCTATTTGGGGAAGGGGTGCAGTCGGGCGAAGGCCTTACCATACCGAAAGGAGTGCAGGGGCCTATGAAAACACGCCCCAATCCCTCCGACCCTATCCTCGGATCCACATAATTCGTCAGCCGCTCCTCCGCAACCGATATAGCGGTCACCAAAAAAAATATTACAAGGAAAGCAAAATGTCTCATGGTGTCATATCTGATATAGTAATATATGATAATGCAAAGATAAATAAAAATCTTTGTTATAATATAGGTAATCGAGAAAAAATAATTGAATTTGTAGTTTTTTCCCTCTTCCTGCGTCATAATTCTAAATTCCAAATTCTAAACTAAGAATGAAAAAAGACCCGTCTTTGGATTTCGAACGCCTCGTGATGGAGCACAAAAGCACCATCTACTCGGTCTGCTACATGTTTACCGAGACCAAACCCGAGGCCGACGACCTTTTCCAGGAAGTGCTCATAAGTCTTTGGCAAGGACTCGACTCATTCCGCGGCGACGCAAGTATCCGCTCGTGGGTCTACCGTGTCAGCATGAACACATGTATCTCCTATAAGCGGAAAAAGAAACTCTCTACCGTCCCTCTTGAGTTTTCTTCTGACGCTATAGCCCCCGACTCTCCAGGGTCAAAACAGGCCCGGATGCTACATGATCGTATCGCCACCCTCGAGCCCTTCGACCGAGCCATAGTCCTGCTATGGCTCGAAGACATGTCTTACGACGAGATTGCTGCCATTGTAGGCATATCCACAAAAGCCGTAGGTGTTCGCCTCGTGAGAATCAAAGAAAAGCTCAAATCCCTTTGACTCCAAAACCTCACAACTCCCCAACCTCACAACCTCACAACTATAAAAAATGGACGAACTAAATATATTAAAGCAAGAAATGGCAGCCCTCAAGTGCGCCCTTGATAAAGAACAGATTGTCAATGATAAGCTAATGCGCTCCGTAATGCGGCAGAAAGCATCATGGCTAAACAATTTCGTAAAAGCGGAATTCATAATGGTGCCTATCACTTATCTCATACTTGCGGGAATATGTGCCTTTTTCCATATATCCCAATGGTATGCTTTTTCATTCCTTGTATTGGCCCTGCTCGACGCAGTGGCCGACATGCGCACATTCCGCATATCCCCGAAAGTCTTCAGCACATGCACTATGCTTGAAGTGCGTCGTCTACTAATAAAGCAGAAAAAAGAGCGCTTTATCCATATTTGCATCGCGCTCCCGCTTGCAATCGTATGGTTGATACTTTTGCTGAACGCCATAGCTAACGCATCGGATCCCATTGCCACAGACCACGCCTTCAACTTTGCAGGAGTAATAGGAGGGGTAATAGGAGGAGTGATAGGTGGCATAGTAGTCATCATCATATATCACAAAGCCCAAAAAACCAACGACACAATTATCGACGAAATCTCTGAAGATAAGTAGCTCGCAAAAATTAATGATTACAAACCTTTCTTCAGCCAAGCCCCACTTATCAATCGCCAAAGGAATATTGCACCTCGGAAGCAAAGCTCGATACACATCGCCAGCCATACGCCCATCAGGCCCATAGTAGGCGCAAGCCAAGCCGCCAGCGGCACCCTCACCAGCCATATGCTGCTGAAATTCATCACCGCAGGAAGCACCGTATCACCGACACCTATCATAACACCATACGCCACTATCGAGGCTGCAAACATAGGTTCGGCAAACGCCTCTATCCTTAATGCCCCGGCACCTAAGTCTATGATATCCCTCACAGGGCTCATAAGTGCCATCACATCGGCAGCGAACACATACATCACTACTCCCATGATGCTCATAGTCAGCATACCCATACCGGTAGTAATATAGCCGAAACGTTTCGCGAGATCGTTGCGTTTCGCACCATAGCTCTGTCCTACCAGAGTCGTAGCAGCCTCAGAAATACCGTAACCCGGCATATAACAAAGGCTCTCCGCCGTCACTGCAAACGCATTTGCCGCTATCGCCATCACTCCCAAGGGAGCCACTATTACCGTGACTGCTATCTGAGCACCACAGATGACGACATGCTCCAAAGTCATTGGAGCCGAGACCTTCAGCGCCTTGCGAAGCACTTCCCAAGTAGGCTTGAAACTGGAGGGTTCCTTCACCTTTGCTATAGCAAGCCCATCCTGACGGAAGCATAAGAAATACATCATAAGAGCTGCAGTGATTATCTCAGCGGCTGCAGTGCCCAAAGCCGCACCCAATACTCCAAGGCCGGCCCCCGGCAAAGTCAAGTGCATACCTGCCAGGTCAATGGTACGTGTAGGAAATATCAGAAGGAAGTTGAATACTACGTCAAGTACGCACATCAGCACATTAAGACCTCCCGGCACTTTCATATTGCCGCTGCAGCGGAGCATCCCGCCTCCGAGATAGTTCATCGTAAATAGAGGAAGCGCCAAAACGAACACAAGAAAATACACCGAAGCGTCATGGCATATGTTGGCCTTCCCTCCCAACCAATGAGGGAGAGGCCAGGCTATAGCTGCGCCCACACCTGCCACAACAAGGCTGAAAAGAAAGCAAGCGATGATACTTTGCCTCAGTATGCGGCGTCCGCGTGCATGGTCTGACGCACCGATCGAGTGCGCCACTTGCACCGAAAATCCCATTGTCACAGCCGAACAGATTCCCCAGAAAAGCCACAGAGAAGTCGACACAAGGCCCACAGCCGCCGACGGATCAGCACCCAGATGGCCAACCATGGCCGCATCTATATATTGCATCATCATGCTCGAGAGCTGAGCCATCATCGCCGGCCACGACAACTGCACCGTAAGCTTTAGTTGCTGACCGAAACTCAACTTCTCACCGGAGCGTATCTTATCTATAAGCATTGTTTCTTAGAAATTACGCGCAAATTTACACGTTTTTTCCGATGTATGCAAGAGTTTACCCCCCAATCTCTGCCCTCTCTACCCGCCGTCACTCAGTCTCTCTCTGTGAGCGTCTGCCTATTAACTGCTTTAACACATGTTAAATTCAAAAAAAGTAATAAATTTTTAACCAAAAATGCCTTTCAAATGTTAATATTTGTAGAAAATTATGACCGACGCATAGCGATAGAGAGCATCATTTAAGCAATACGGATACACTTAAATGACTGCCCTATGTTGTGTCTAAGACAGAAATATCTATAATACAACCTGAAACTGAGATCAATTATATAATGTAGTACCTAAAAACAACCTGCATGAAAAACGTTTGTTTTACACTCAGCCGGAAAGCGCTGTTGGTGATGGCTATGCTGTTGTCATTCACGCTTCCCGCCCTGGCCCAGAAAATCACCGTCCACGGATATGTGGATGATGCTACGGGCGAACCCTTAATTGGTGCCACCGTGATGGAAAAAGGCACCTCAAACGGCACTGCGACCGACTTCGACGGTAACTTCACCCTCAACGTCGCTCCAAACGCCACCCTCGTCATCAGCTACATCGGCTATGACACTCAAGAAATTCCGGTCAATGGTAAGACCGAATTCAAGGTGACCCTCCAGGACAACGCGACGATGCTCGCCGAGACAGTCGTGATCGGCTACGGCTCCGTCAAGAAGTCCGATGCCACCGGATCAGTCGCTGTCATCAAACCTAACGAAGTGGAAGCCGGTCTTGCTACTTCAGCCCAGGACCTCCTCGTAGGCGCAAGCCCTGGCGTAGTCGTAACTACAGACGGTGGTAACCCCTCAGGTGGTGCCAACATCCAGATTCGCGGTGGTGCTTCTCTTGCTGCTTCAAATGCCCCGCTTATCGTTGTCGACGGTGTGCCTATGGACACCAAGGGTGTGACAGGTTCTTCCAACCCTCTTAGCCTTATCTCACCGGAGAACGTTGAGAGCATGACCATCCTCAAGGATGCATCCGCTACCGCGATCTACGGTAGCCGCGCATCTAACGGTGTGATTATCATCACCACAAAGAAGGGTAAATCAGGACGTCCGCAGGTGAACTTCACCGCCAATATGTATGTCAATACTCCTCGTAAGTATCTCGACATGATGAATGGCAACGAATTCCGTAGCTTCATCACGCAGGAATATGGGGAAGGCTCTGACCAGTACAATGCTCTCGGTGAATACAACACAAATTGGAGCAAGGAAGCCCTTCATACTACTGTAAGCTCCGACTACAACCTCAGTGTCGGCGGTACAGTAGGTTTCCTCCCCTACCGCGTAGCTGTCAGCTATACCAACAACAACGGTATCCTCCGCGGTACTTCCATGGATCGCGTAATCGGCTCAATCAACCTCACTCCAAAGTTCTGGAACGATCTCCTTTCAGTTAACTTGAATGTAAAGGGTGCATACGTAAAGAATGAATATGCTGACAATACACTCGGTACTTGCGTATCAATGAATCCTACCATCCCGGTACGTGACTTTGAGAACGGTGCCGAATATCTTGGATACTGGACATCATATAAAGGTGACGGCACTCTTGTAGACAAAGACTCCCCTTACGGCACCATCAACAATACCACAGCTCCGATCAACCCAATCTCCCAGCTTACCCAGCATAAGTCGGAGGGTACAAGCTACCAGAGCGTTGGCAACCTCCAGATCGACCTTAAGATGCCTTTCCTCACGGACCTCCGCGCTAACCTTAACCTTGGTTATGACATCCAGAAGGGTGATTGGTTTGGCTACTACTATCCCAATACCCCTAACGCTTGGACGGGTGGATTTGGCATCAAGCAGAATGCCAACAGCGACGACGTTACGACCATCAAGAACGGCGGTGTATCCGCCGACAAGCAGCACCAGATTCGCCAAAATCTCCTTCTTGATTTCTATCTCAACTATAACCATGAGTTCGAATCTATTGGCTCTGTTCTTGATGTGACCGCCGGTTATTCTTGGCAGAAGTTCCACAACAAGGGTCACTCCTTTGGCTATGTATATAATGTAGGTAATCCTGAATTCTATCCCACACAGTATCAGGGTCAAGATTTCAAACAGTATCTCGGACACCAGGCTTACCCGACAAGCTACTACTCAACTCCCCACCAGCTCGTCAGCTTCTTCGGACGTGTGAACTATAGCATCTTCGACAAGTATCTCATCACTGCCACTGTCCGCTACGACGGTACTTCACGTTTCTCCAAAGATAATCGCTGGGGTCTTTTCCCATCAGTAGCTCTCGGATGGAAGCTTCTTGACGAAAACTTCATGACTTTCGCACGCGGTGCAATGAACGAACTTAAGATCCGTGCAGGCTACGGCGTGACCGGCCAGCAGGACCTTAACGATGATTACTTCCCATATCTTCCCGTATATGGCGTTTCAACTAACGTTGCCGGCCGCTATCCTTTCGGAGACAATTACTATTATCCAGTCACTCCGGGTGCTTACAACGCAGACATTAAGTGGGAGGAAACACGTACCTGGAATGTCGGCATCGACTACGGATTCGCCAACAACCGCATCAACGGTGCCCTTGAATTCTACAAACGCAAGACTGTAGACCTTCTCACATTCGCCAACTACCCCGCAGGTTCCAACCTAACCAATAAGGGTAACATCAATATCGGTGACCTTGAGAACATCGGTATCGAGTTCACTATCAACACACGTCCTGTAGTTACCGACAACTTCACTTGGAACTCCAATCTCAACATTGGCTGGAACAAGAACAAGATCACACGCCTGGCTGAAGGCGCTGACACCCAAACCGGTGGTATCTCCGCAGGTACTGGCGGCACAATACAGAAGCATGAGGTAGGCTATTCAGCATTCAGCTTCTACGTTTATGAGCAGGTATACTCTCAAGATGGTACTCCGCTTGACGGCGTATTCGTTGACCGTGACGGTGACGGAGAAATCACTGAGTCTGATAAGTATCTATACCATAGCAAGGATCCGAAGGTGACCCTCACTTGGGTCAACACCTTCAACTACAAGAACTGGGACTTCGGAATCACACTTCGCAGCAATATCGGCAACTGGGTCTACAACAACACTATGGCCTCCAACGTGTTCAAGTCGGCCAACTCCGCCCTGCCTCTCAGCAACCTGATGAACAACACTCATCTCTTCGCTGAGTCCACGCTACCCCAGATCATGAGCGACTACTTTGTGCAGAACGCTTCGTTCCTCCGCTGTGACAATATCTCGGTAGGCTACACCTGGCGCGACCTCCTCGGTGAGAAACTCCGTATCCGTCTCTATGGTGCTGTGCAGAATCCTTTTGTAATTACTAAGTACAAAGGTCTTGATCCGGAAATCTTCTCAGGTATTGACAATGGTGTATACCCGAACCCGATCACATTCTCTCTCGGTCTCGTAGCATCTTTCTAATCAAATCAAACTACAAAAACAGGAATTATGAAATTCAATAAATATTTCATCATAGGGAGTGTGGCACTGTCGATGGGTCTTTCCTCTTGTGTGGGCGACCTAAACGTGGAGCCCGATGATCCCAACACAAAGCTCACCCTTTCCACTAAGGAGGAATATCTGGGTGTCCTTGCACGTGCCTACGGCGGTCTTGTGCTTGAGGGTGGTATCTCAGTAGATGACGGCGGTGCCGGTGTATATACACGTCAGCTTTTCAACCAGCAGGAACTCCCTACCGACGAAGCTATAGTAGGTAAGAACTGGAACGACGCCGGTATTGACGAGATGGGCTTCTCAATTCCCGGCAAGGACAACCACTGGGGATACGAAATGTATTCTCGTATAAACTATCAGATAGCTCTCTGCAACGAATTCCTTCGCACTATCAATAATGCTGCCGACCTCTTCTCTGACGCTGAAATGACCCAGATGAAAGCAGAGGTTCGCGTGCTTCGCGACCTTAGCTACTACCATATGATAGACATTTTTGGCCGTGGTCCTTGGACTGATGAGAATTCGCTCGTAGGTGCTATACCTCCTACCTATACACGCACCGAACTCTTTGATGCTGTTGTGGCTGACCTGAAGGATGCAGTCCCTCAGCTCCCGGCTGCTGCTCAGCAGGAATATGGTCGTGTAAGTCGTGAGGCAGGCTATATGCTTCTTGCAAAGCTTTATCTCAATGCAGAGGTTTATACCGGTAAAGGGATGTGGCAGGAATGTGCCGATGCCTGCAAGCAGGTGGTAAGCACTGGTATCGAACTTGCTCAGGAATACAAATATCTATTCTGTGGTTCCAATAAAAAATATGTAGGCAATGGAGAAATCCTCTGGGGTGTGCCTCAGGGTCCTAATACCACTACTTATGGCGGCACAACTTATCTTACAGTAGGTGCTTATAATGGTGAGATCGATGCCACGCCCTATGGATATGCAGCTTCTGTTAGCGGTTGGGGTGGTCCCCGTGTACGTCCTGAGCTTTCCAAAGCTCTCGCGTCGAGCGATAAGCGTCGCTTGATCTACGAAGGTTCGTTCCAGGAAAACCTACACGACCTTTCAAGTTGG
Organism: uncultured Sangeribacter sp.; assembly: GCA_964432215.1. GTDB lineage: Bacteria > Bacteroidota > Bacteroidia > Bacteroidales > Muribaculaceae > Lepagella. Next base: position 22,263 of record CAYSMP010000017.1, on the reverse strand, counting down.
ACTGCCGACGGCGATGGCTACATGTGCATCAAGTTTGTCAACACTGACGAGAGTGACTACTATAATACCAATAACACCGTTCTCTGCGCAGATGCTCAGCAGACTTCCTCCAACTTCCCAATCTTCCGCCTTGCAGACACATACCTGATGCTGGCTGAATGTGAGCTCCACGGTGTAAGCTGCGATGGCCTCAACTATTTTAATAAGGTGCGCATTCGTGCCAATGTGGCTCCCGTAGGCAGTTATACAGCCGACGATCTCCTTAAGGAACGTCAGTGCGAACTCTACTGGGAATGCCAGCGTCGTAGCGACCTCATCCGTTTCGGTAAGTATACCGGCTCATCCTACAACTGGCAATGGAAGGGAGGCGTAGAGGCTGGCACAGCCTTGGCGCCACACCGCGCACTCATGCCGATTCCAGCACAGTTTGAAGCTACACTCGGTCAGAACCCGGGTTATTGATAACAATCACAACAATTGAATACGACAATGAAAACCAGTTATATTCTCGGACTGGCGGCACTGGCGGCTGTAGGTCTGGCATCCTGTCAGGACGATCAGGATCCGAAGATCTCCACCCCTACTGAGTTCAAGCTCAACGTGCCCCCTATGGCCGATCAGACAATAGAGCTTTCGGCCGACAATACGGTATCCTTCACCGTGTCGCAACCCAACTATGGACTTACCTTGGCTCCGACCTACGGCATCGAGGTCTCCCTTACTGAAAATTTCACTCCCCTTATGGAAGGAGTATACACCGATGGGGATGGTGTGGAATTCCCCATCCCGGCCTATGAGACGGTAGCGCTCGAAAGCCAGATCAAGGGGCGTCTTGTAGTAAAAGGCAGTAACCTCGCAAGTGCTATCAACCGACTCAGGGGCATCGGCAATCCTCAAGACTATGTAGCCGAGGATCCTCGTCCTGTATATGTAAGAGCTACCTCTATCGTCGGTCAGGCTGTGTCAACGTCGATCGCATCTAATGTTATTACCCTTAAATATGTTAAGGACTACAACGCTATCATCGTGGATCCCTATGCAGATTGCATATATACCCCGGGCGGAGTGAACAACTGGGACTTCGCTGCTGCAATGAGGATACCGCATAGCATGAAGGAGGAGGAGCCTAATATGTACAAGGGCTTCATGGCTATCCAGGGTGAGTTCAAGTTTACAAAGCATGCTGAATGGACCTCACCAGGAAACTATGGTGCTGATACCGACTTCGCTTTCGACGAGAAAACCGGTGCATGGACAGGCACACTTATCGAGAATTCTCAGGATAATTTCAAGGGTCCGGAAGGTGGCCTCTATTATGCAGAGATTACTATCACCGATCTTGAAGCCACAGATGGAGGCGTAGTAGGTACCGTGAAACTCACTCCGGTTCATACTGTCGGCATCATAGGTGCATTCAACAACTGGGGTGGCGATGTGGAAATGACTCCGGAAGACGGATTCTCTACATGGAAAGCAGAAAATGTAGATCTCGGTGATGGAAGTTGGAAATTCCGTATGAACGGTGAATGGGCTATCAACCTTGGTGGTGATTCTCTTGAGGAATTAACTTTTGATGGTTCTAATATCCCTGATGCTGGAGTCCATACCGTGATTCTGGATCTGTCCACTCTGCCCTACAGCGCTAAACTCAAGTAAAAACAAACAGATAGGCGGGAGTTCCTTCCTTAGAGTGAGGAAGGAACACTCCCGACTGCAAAAGTGAAAATCCAATATGAATACAAAGAAAATATCCTGGTTCGGTCTCGGACTCTTCGCTGCCGTCGCGCTTGCTTCGTGCGACAACATCGAGGAAAGCCTCGCGCAGCCCATCACTAACCCACAGGAGCCTATCTATAACAATGCGACTATCGTCTACAACGCAGTCACAACCATCAATGCCAGCGATCCCCATGGTGATGTTCAGGTAGCCACTTACTCTGCCGAAGGTCTTCCCGAAGGTTATACAATTGGTGGTACGCTTGAACTTTCTCCATCCGCCGACTTCGCAAAGGTCATCGATGCTCCCCTTACAGCAAGCGAAGGCGCTCTCTACGCTAACCTCGCCGACATTGCGGCCCAGTATACCGACAGCTTCACAAAAGAACCGTCTACTGTAAACTTGTTTGGCCGCGTAAAACTGACAGCTGCTGACGGCACTGACGTTGTGCGCATCGGCACTGTTGACACCTACTATGGTGAAAGTTCCTATACCTTCACTCCTCCGACTCCGGACCATATAATCTACCCTGCCTACTATGTAGTGATGGGCGACGGATCCAACTGGGACTATGACGGAGCCATAGAGATGGAGCATCCGGGCACCGCCAATCAATATGACGACCCTGTCTTCACAGTAGTGGTCAAGAGCACGTCAGCAATGGGAAACAAGTGGATTGTACTTTCTGATGAGGGCCTCGCAAAAGCTAAATCATCCGGACTTGCCGGAGTGGAGGTGTTGGTACCTATTGCAGACGACAATGGCGGCGATTTCGAAATCGAAACTTCAGGAAGCTTCAGTGGCCTGTCAGACATCAAAACTCCCTGCGAGCTTACATTCAACGCCCAGCGTCGTACCTACACTTCCAAGGCTGCACAAGAGGCTTATTACGCTACTGGTAATGGGTGGTCGAACTGGTCAACACACTGGATGCCACTGACCACCACAAACTTCATCCAATACTACGGATTCCTCAACCTTGAGTCGGAGTTCAAGTTGGCTCCTCAGGCCAACTGGGGTGGTGACTTCGGAAGCAATACACCTCTTGAGGAGGCTGACAAAGACGGCATCATCAGCTACTCTGGCGTTCTTGACAAGGAATCAGGCAACATCAAGATCAACCACCCGGGTCTCTACTGGGCATGCCTGAACGTAGAAACATGGAACCTCTCACTTCAGGGCATCAACAGCTGGGGCATAATAGGTGTCATCGATTGGGACACCGATATCAAGATGACCCAGGGAGACAACCTCTTCATCTGGACTGCAGAAATCACCGTAGCTGAAGGCAACAGTTGGAAGTTCCGTGCCAATGGCGAATGGGCCATCAACCTCGGCGGCCAACCTGATGAGCTCTGGAACGACGGCAGTAACATATCGCTTCCTGAGGCCGGTACGTACACCATTACCCTCGACCTGAGCACATATCCCTCCAAATACACCGCAGTAAAGAAATAAATCATCACTATCTGATATGTCAATGCCCGCCCCGGTCTTCCCGGAGCGGGCATTTTCATAAGCCTTCCTATCTTACTGGAATACTCTTTGCAAACCCTTCAGAAATTACAATAAAAATCGCTGATGGACTTTTTTAGGTCGTTTCAAGTGTTAAAAAGCCTCAAAAATACCCATTTTAACACTTCCGACGGACTTTTTTTGGGTCGCTTCACCGCAATCAGGAGAAATACCGTACGTAACCCATACCTCTCCGACTGCACTGTGAATGCCTCAATTGAAGGAGTTGCCAAAAAAGGGAGGATTGTGTGAAGATTACACCTCTGTACCTTTGCGCCTTAGCGTGAGCCTAACTGTACATGCGAAAGTTGAGTTAAATTAAAATTCTATGTCCTTCAGTTCTACGCTAAAACCAAGATCGTGCATAATCCTAAAGTTACTGCCACCATAACATCAACCATCCAACGAAATCGAAGAAAAACAATTTTACACACAATAAGCATATAATAAATCCACCCTATCCGATATGGCTATGGGATGAGGCGGCTCGCCTCATTGCTCATTCTGCTCTGTATTCTACCCTTATTTGATACACTTCTGCTTAATTTATAAATAAAAATTTTTATATATAATTTTTTTTCTTTATATTTGCAACAAATAATAAAATTTGAAATAATGGCTATATCAAATAGAGTAGGACCTCCTGTTATTGGAGAAGATTTTTATGGTAGAAAAACCGAACTGATGCGTGCACATGAGTATCTTGACTCTTACCACTCTCTTGTTTTGTCTGCTCCCAGAAGAATAGGAAAATCATCATTTGCAAAAAAGCTAATTGAGGAAAAAAAAGCTCAAGGATGGACTTGTGTATATATAGACCTTGAAGGAGTACAGAGTAGGGATGAATTCCTAAGTATTTTAATTAAAAGCTTTGAGAAATCTGGTATATGGGTACGCACAACAAATGCTGTGGAAGGTATTTTCAACAAATTATTAGAAGGTGTAAAAAGTATAGGACCTCTACAAATCGATTTCTCAAAGAATGAAACTATTAGGAATCTTTATTCCTCACTAGGAGAGGTCATTGATCATACTAAAAACACATTGGTTGTTGTAGATGAGTTGACATTATTCTTAGGAAGTATATACAAACAATTCCCGGAAAAGGATGAAGTAGGATTTCTTCTTAACTGGTTTAGAAGTCTTAGGCAAGTTACTGATAGTAAGATTAGATGGGTATTTTGTGGATCAGTTGGTTTGCATAATTTTACAAATATGCACAGATTATCAATGACAATAAATGATCTGGTACCTTTTGATTTTGATGCACTCTCTTACAATGAGGCAGAAGGTCTGATAAAAGCCCTAGCTAAATCTGAAGAAATACATATCAGTGATAATGATGTGGAATATTTTCTAAAAAAAATTGCATGGCATATCCCTTATTTCATACAACTGATATTTACCAATATCAAGAAATTTCCTGAATCAAAATACAATGTTAATAAGATGATTATTGATAAAGCTCTTGCTCAACTTGTGGATTCAGAGATACTTAACACTTGGTCCGAGAGGCTTAGTGAATACAATGATTATGAAGAAAATGCAAGACTTTTACTGAATGAACTAAGTAATAGCGAAAACGGATTGACAAAATCCCAACTACTCGCTTTATCCTCACTTCTTATTCAAGATAATCCCATAAGAATTAACGCTTTCACAAGCACCACTCTTAATATGCTTGAGCATGATGGTTATATCATTCGTGGTGAAGGTGGCCGAAGGCAATTCAGATCTCCATTGTTAAAGAAATGGTGGCAATATCATTTTGTAGAATAATTTATCTGTATTGTAATGAAATCATTGACGTTATCCTCATTTTGTGCTAATAAAAATGTATTTTCCACTATCTTGTCTGAGATTAGAAAGAAGAAGGATTCAATTATTCCCCAACCCATTCTAATCGTTGGAGAAGACGGTGCAGGCAAAACAACTCTACTTAAAAGGATCAGAAAAGAAATCAAAAATAAGGAGCTTATCTTTATAGAAGGAAGATATCTTTTCTCTACTCAGGATATAATAGCTTCGTATGAAAATTTGGATTCAATACATTATATTTTAATTGATAACTGGGATTACTATCTATCAAGATCAAGTCTCGATGATCAATACCGCCTTAGGAAAATCTTGAATAGTGAAGGCGCTCCAATGATGATAGCTACAATTAGAAGACTTGTACCCTCCTTGGTCAAATATGATGCACCCTTTTTTGAAGGTATGGATATTATATATTGTGACTCAATTTCTGATGAGTGTTTTAAATCTTTATTCAAGAACGCGGATATTAACAGAGCTATTAAACTTTGGTTCTTTTTACCCAAAACAATTAAGTCTGCTATCATAATAACCGAAATCTTGACGATAAATGATGATCCTCAAAAAGACCTTGAATACCTTATCGACCGTTTTTTTGAGAAGTATCAAAGTCTTTATAATAGTCTGCCTCAATACTCTCAAATTATCCTTAATTCATTGGATAATCGGATGTTACTTTCTGATATCAGAAGTAAAACCAATTTACCTACCAGCATTTTGACACCATATCTAGCCAATCTGAAAAAAAACGGCATAGTAAATACGTCCAAGAAGATAAAGCGAAAAACAGAATACTACATAAAAGATCCTATGTTAGAGCTCTGGTTAAGATCTTCTTAAATACTCACTTCTGTTAAAATATTCCAAGCTCATAAGCAAGTTCAATGCTGAAAGATCCGACCCCAAAAGCCGATTATTTAAATTATAATTCTGTGTCCTTCTGTCAGTTCTACGCTAAAACCAAGATCCGTGCATAACCATAAAGTTACTGCCACTATAACAAACCATCCAACGAAATCGAAGAAAAACAATTTTAATCAGGATAATAAAGACAAAAGCAAAGCTCATTGACAATTTTATGCTTGCACCAAGATGTACTCACATCGTGCAAGTCTTTTTATTTGGATTCTATCCGATATTTCATTATCTTTGTGAAAAACTTTGAGACCATGGACCAACTGAAATATCCCGTCGAAAATAAAGACCATCGTGGCCTCGAATTCGAAATCAAAAACATAACACCGACAAAATTATGAACCTAAAATCAAGCTTTTTATCTATTATTCTATTGTCATCCCTCGCCGGCTTCGCAGTTTCTCCTAAGCAGGATTTTGCCAAAGGTGCTGATGTAGGGTGGCTTACACAGCTGGAAGCAGAAGGCCACAAATTCTATACTCCCGACAGCGAACGGAAAGAAATGGAATGCATGCAGCTTCTGCGCGACTACTGCGGAGTCAATTCCATACGTCTACGCGTTTGGGTAAACCCCAAGAATGGATGGAACTCAATTCCCGACGTAATGGCCAAAGCCAAACGCGCCTCTGATCTTGGACTCCGCACTATGATAGACTTCCATTTCTCCGACCACTGGGCTGATCCAGGACAGCAGGAAATGCCGGAAGACTGGAAGAAATTGTCTTTCGAAGACCAGAAGAAAGCTCTGGCAAACCATGTCACAGAAACGCTTACTGCACTCAAAAACATTGGTGTGACTCCTGAATGGGTACAGATAGGCAATGAGACAACACCGGGTATGATGCTTCCAGTGGGATCTCTTGACAATCCTGAGCAACTGACTGCTCTCAACAATGCCGGCTATGATGCAGTGAAATCTGTATTGCCGGAGGCGAAAGTGATCGTACACCTCGACAATGGATATGACCGCGAACGCTTCGACCGCATGTTCGGTATGCTGGAGCAGCATGGCGGAAAGTATGATATGATAGGTATGTCGATATATCCTTATTGGGCAGCACAAAATGGATACAAAGGTGGCTGGGAAGGAGTGACGGCGGATGCTATCGCCAATATAGACTATCTTAAGCAACGTTACGGACGTCCTGTGATGATTTGCGAAGTAGGCATGCCATACGATCAAGGCGAGCTGTGCGCAGAATTCATTAAAAAACTCATGACAGCTGACTCAGAGGGTATCTTCTATTGGGAACCTGAAGCCCCCGAAGGATACAATGGAGGCTACAATTTGGGCTGTTTTGAAAAAGGTTCTCCAAATAAAGCACTATCTCCTTTCAAAGACTAAAGAATACCACGAGCGGATTTTTCTTCATGAAGAGGAAGCCAATTCCTTTGAGATTGAAAAAAGATTCTTATGGTTTAACTCTTCATTTTAATTTTTAGAATTCGTAAATAAGTTTAAACAACTTCATTGATAATCATGAAGAAGCTTCTTATACTCACCAACTTATTCCTGATCACGGCGGCAAGCTACGCCGCTGACCCATCTGAAGCGCAACAACAAAAAAAATTCCAGCCTAAGACTACGGCGGAGTTGCCGATGCACGATCCTGTGATGGCATTCGACAACGGACGCTTCTGGATATACTCTACTGGAATGGGCATCGACGCACACTCTTCTGCCGACATGAAAATATGGCGTCGCGAACCCTCTATTCTTAATCCATTCCCGGAGTGGGCTGTAGAATATGTCCCTACTTACAAAGGACACACATGGGCCCCCGACATTGTGAAGCATGACGGAAAATGGTATTTATATTATTCTTGCTCCACATTCGGGAAAAACATATCCGCTATAGGTGTAGCCGTCAACGAGACACTTGACCCTACTGATCCGGCATATGATTGGAAGGATCTTGGACTTGTAATAAAATCAAGTCCTGGAGCAGACAACTGGAATGCCATAGATCCGGCAGTAGCGTTTGACAAAGATGGCAAGCCATGGATGGCATTCGGATCATTCTGGGATGGTATACAGCTTGTCCCGCTTGCCGATGATATGAAGACACCGCTGGCCACACCTCAGACCATAGCCAGGCGTGGAAAGCCGGCAGATGGCGACCCTACACTCGGCAAGGAAGAAGGAGTAGAGGCAGGCGATAATGCCATAGAGGCTCCGTTTATAGTCTATCGCGACGGATGGTATTATCTTTTTGCAAGCCATGACTATTGCTGTAGAGGGTTGAAAAGCAACTATAAGACCGTTGTCGGGCGTTCGAAAGAGATAAATGGCCCATACTTAGACTCCAAAGGTATAGATATGCGCGACGGAGGAGGAGATATTGTTGCCGCCGGCGACGATGATTATGCCGGTGTGGGACACTGCGGTGTCTATGAATTCGACGGCAAATGGTGGTTGGTAGCCCACGGATATGACCGAAGCAGAGGCGGTGCTTCCCGCCTATATCTGAAGCCTATCGTCTGGAAAGATGGATTTCCAGTCATCCAAATCTCTGAATAGCACATACACCCTAAACCTATAACTCAATCCCCTAAAACCGACTACCAATGAAACATACAACACTTACCGCACTCATCTTCATTCTGAGTGTGCTCGGCTTGAAAGCAGAATATATCGTACACCCCTGGCAAGGAAAGACAGTCGCATACTTTGGCGATTCAATTACAGACCCACGCAATAAAGCCAGCAACAACAAATACTGGAGTTGCCTACATGAATGGCTTGATATCACTCCTTATGTCTATGCCGTCAGCGGACGCGAATGGAACGACATTCCCCGACAGACAGCGCAACTCAAATCCGAACATGGAGATGACTTCGATGCCATACTCATATTTATCGGCACCAACGACTACAACAACGCTGTCCCCTTAGGGCACTGGTTTGACGAAAAGATGGAGGAAGTGGTCTACGGTCATCGCTATGAAAAGCGTCCTGAAGTACGTATGCGCCGCACTCCCGCAATGGATCCAGACACCTACCGGGGCCGAATCAACATTGCACTTGACTCCCTCAAACGCACCTATCCCCGCAAACAGATCGTACTCCTCACCCCTATCCACCGCAGTGGATTCTATGCCAACGACAAGAACTGGCAGGTGCCCGAAGATTATGCCAACCGTTGTGGGGAGTACCTTGATGCTTACGTCGACGCTGTCATCGAAGCCGGAAGAATCTGGGCTGTCCCGGTCATTGACCTAAACTCCCTTTGCGGCCTATACCCGCTACATGACCAACATGCACCCTACTTCAACAACTCCGATACCGATCGCCTACATCCCAACGACGACGGACATCTGCGCATGGCACGTACTTTATACTGGCAACTCCTCACTCTTCCATGCACATTTTGAGCATGTTTCCCCTCCATGCATAGTCGTTGCAATAGGCTACTCAAATGTTAATGGTTGTAAAAAGGATAGCGAAAATTGGGATATATCGGTAATTTTTGTTTATTTTGCATTTTCTAAGGCGTCGACTGCCATGCGGTCGGCTGCCTCGTTTATATATTTCAACCATGGGTAAGATAATAGCAATAGCAAACCAGAAAGGTGGCGTAGGAAAAACTACTACGGCATTCAACCTCGGCGCTTGCCTCGCCGTCGAGGGTAAGACGGTGCTTCTTGTCGACGCTGACCCGCAGGCCAACGCAACATCCGGCCTCGGCCTTGACGGAAATCAGGCCCCGGCCTCAATATACGAATGCATAGTAGACGACTACCCCATTCTCGACAGTATAGTGAATTCTGACATTGAAGGGCTCGACGTAATCTGCTCCCGTATCGACCTTGTCGGTGCGGAAGTGGAGCTTATGAACCGTCGCGAACGCGAAAAGGCCCTTATGAGGATACTCTCACCAATAAAGGACCGCTACGACTACATACTCATCGACTGCTCTCCTTCGCTTGGAATCATTACAGTAAATGCCCTTACGGCAGCCGATTCTGTGATAATCCCAGTGCAGTCGGAATACTTTGCGCTTGAAGGCATATCCCAGCTTCTCAATACTATCCGAATCATAAAAAGCAGACTTAAGCCATCGCTCGAGATCGAAGGATTCCTACTTACAATGTATGACGCACGCCTGCGCCTGGCCAACCAGATATTCGAAGAACTGAAAGGTCACTTCGGCGATATGGTCTTCAGCACTGTCATTCCGCGCAACATCAAGCTCTCAGAATCTCCAAGCCATGGGCTCCCCGTGATTCTGTACGACCCCGACTCCCGAGGGGCGATAGCTTACGTACAACTCGCAAAGGAACTAATGGCACGCAACCGAAAGAAGCAGAACAGCGCATCCTGAACAATATCCTCACTCCACTTTTTCAATTCTCTCAACCAATCCTACCGAAATAAATGGCACTCCCAAGAAGAAACGCACTCGGACGTGGGCTCGACTCTCTGATCGGAATCTCTGAAGTGAGAACCGACGGAAGCAGCGCCATATCCGAAATCGACATAAATTCTATATCTCCCAATCCAGACCAGCCCCGACGCTCTTTCTCCGACGAAGGGCTTGATGAGCTCGCTGCTTCCATTCGCGAGCTCGGAATAATCCAGCCTCTATCGCTCCGTGATGCACCCGATGGTGGCTACCAGATTATCGCAGGTGAACGCCGTTGGCGCGCTGCTCAACGCGCCGGCCTGCCCACTGTGCCAGCATATGTGCGCAAAGCTTCCGATTCCGAAGTGACAGAAATGGCTCTTATCGAAAACATTCAACGCGAAGACCTAAACGCTATCGAAGTCGCACTTGCATTCCGTAAGCTAATCGACACCTACGACCTGACACAGGAGCGTCTCAGTGAACGTGTAGGAAAGTCTCGCTCGGTAATAACCAACCATCTTCGTCTTCTTAAATTGCCGGCTGAAATTCAGATTGCCCTGCGCGACCGACGTCTTGACATGGGTCATGCACGTGCTCTTCTTTCCATCGACGACCCTAAACTACAGCTGAAGATATTCAAACAGATACTTAAAGAGGGGCTCAGCGTGAGAATGGTGGAGCAACTCGCTCGCGAAGCTGCTGAAGGCAACCTCCTCGACACTCCCGCAAAGAAGCCAGCTCCTCAGCAGAACCATGACTACGACTTCTTCGTGCGCGACCTCCAACAGTATTTCCCCACACCCGTCAAGTTTTCGCGCAACGCCAGCGGAAAGGGGACTATAACTCTGAAATTCGACAACGACGAACAGCTGATGCAACTCGTCGGTGCTTTTGAGAATATTAAGAAATGAAGATATCCGGCAGCCAAATACGACTCCTGATCATCACGGTGCTAACTGCCCTGTGTGCATCCGGCCATGCCTTAGCGCAGGATCCTGATATGCTTCCATTGCCCAACGACTCCATAGTCGATACTGAGATTCTCGTCAAGACCCCAATAGATGCAGATCTGACCGAAGAGGACGGACACACGGTAGTGGTAGCCGACGACTACCCATATGGATTCGACGGAAAGAAAATTTTCAATCCTGACCCTACAAGGGCAGTATGGATGTCGGCTCTTTTCCCCGGCCTGGGACAAATCTACAACCGCCGCTACTGGAAACTTCCAATCGTTGTGGCCGGATTCATGGGACTGGGCTACGGAATGAGCTGGAACAATACCCAATATCAAGATTATTCCAACGCATACATGGATCTCATGAGCGGAGATCCCGACAAAAAGTCGTATCTGAACTTCTTTCCTCCAAACACAGACGAGGACTCTCTCGATAAGAATTGGCTACAGTCTGTACTAAAGAACAGGAAGAACTACTTCCGCCGCAACCGCGACCTTTGTATTATATGCATGGTAGCTGTCTACCTCGTGGCGATAGTCGATGCTTACGTCGACGCCCAGCTCGCCCACTTCGATATAAGCCCAAATCTCTCGATGGACATAAGTCCGGGATTCTATACCGAACCTATCACCCGGAAATACAGCATCGGTCTAAACTGGGCCTTCACCTTCTAACCAAATTGCATAATGCACAATGCATAATCAAATTCCTCTCCTACTTCAATTATGCATTCTGAATTATGAATTATGAATTAACTTAAGATTATGCGCAAAACGATACTTCTTACTCTCGCACTCATCTCCTCTTCTTTTGCGGCATCCCATGCCGCGAACCCAAACGTGTTGAATATAAAGACGTCGATCACCGACGATGCTGTCGTATTCCCTGAGACTTTCGAACAGGACACTCAGAAACTGCTGGAAGGATGGTTTATGCGCAATTATACCGCAACCGACAACAGCGCTACTGCAAAAAAAGATGTGGACACTTCCGACGAAGTCATTAAGAAACGTCTCGCGGCTATGCCTACTGTCATCGAGATGCCCTTCAATTCTATCGTCAGGCAATATATCGACCGGTATACGAAAAACGGTCGTCCGCAAGTATCGGCAATACTCGGACTCTCTCTTTATTATATGCCTATCTTCGAGCAGGCCCTTGAGGAGCGTGGACTGCCTCAGGAGCTAAAATATCTGCCGGTCATCGAGTCTGCTCTTGATCCCAACGCTGTCAGCAAGCACGGAGCCACCGGGCTTTGGCAGCTTATGCTCGCTACCGGAAAAGGTCTCGGCCTTGAATGCAATAGCCTCATCGACGAACGTCGTGATCCTTATGCATCCTCCCAGGCTGCCGCCGAGCTGCTCAAGCAGCTCTACGACACTTATGGAGACTGGAGCTTAGCTATAGCAGCCTACAACTCAGGCCCAAGTGCTGTCAACAAAGCGATCCGACGTGCCGGAGGCGACACTTCAAAAGCCGACTTCTGGAGTATATACCCATATCTCTCTGACGAGACTCGTGGATATGTGCCCATGTTCATTGCAGCTAACTATGTGATGACATATTATCCACAGCACAACATCAGTCCCGTACTCCCTACCAAGCCCATCGTCACTGACACTGTAGGCGTGACCGACCGCATGCACTTCGACCAGATAGAGGCGGTTCTCGCAATTCCCAAAGACGAACTAAGGATACTCAACCCCCAGTATCGCGAAGATGTGATCCCGGGGTCGCCCGAACACGCATATATGCTCGTGCTGCCGTCAAAGCAGATCCATGCCTATCTAATGAGCCACGACCAAATTCTCTCATATCAAGCCGACAAATACCGCCGCCGTACTACTGTAACGCCAGGCAAAGCATCAGATTCAACTCCGGTCTTGGCTAACAATGACTCTCAGAACAGTGCCGATCAGCAACTTCCATCTGCCTCCGCATCTCCTACTACAGTATCGCATAAAGTAGTGGCAGGAGAAACACTTACATCCATTGCTGCTAAATACGGCGTGCAGGCTGCCGACATCAGAAGCACCAACAACTTGCGCCGCAATGCAGTCAGAGTAGGACAAGTGCTTACGATCAATGGCGTTGATCCAAATCTGGCAGCAGCATCCCGAAAGGAAGCCAACGCCAATATGCTTGCTGCAAATGCAAAGCAACAGCAGACGGAAGAATCTTCTGCTTCCCAGACTCAGGCGCAGACACGCCAGACACAGCAAAAGGCCACTAAGACACAGCAAAAGGAAATTGCCTCAAACTCTTCAAAAAACAGCAAGAAGAAAGAGACTGCAAACGCTTCCACAAAAAAATCCTCTTCAAAGAAGCCTAAACAGACTACACATACGATCAAGAGTGGCGAAAACCTTGGCCGCATCGCAAAGAAATATGGCGTGACTGTTGATGCCATCAAGAAAGCCAACGGAATGAAGAGCGATGCGATACGCGCCGGTGCTGAACTCAAGATTCCGACAAAAAAATAAGCGTACAGACCAATCTGCAACGATATGAAAGATTTCATAAGATTCCTGCGACGCTTCGCCCGCCCTTATGTCGGCACCCTTTCCATAAGTATACTCTTCAATCTGCTCAATGGCCTGATGACGGTGTTCTCGTTCGCCTTCATCATTCCTATATTGCAGGTGATATTCGGTCTTCAAAGGGGCGATTATCAGTTCAAGCCTTGGAACTCTCCAGATATCGTGGACACGGTGACCAATAATTTCTACTACTTCACCGGCCATGTGATCCAGACTTATGGCGAATCCAAAGCACTCGCCCTATTAGGCGCCATATTCATCGTCATGACGCTCGCCAAGGTGATGACCGGATATTTCAGTGAATACTTCACTATACCGATGCGCAACGGAGTGGTGCGCGACATTCGCAACACTATGTATGCCAAGATTCTATCCCTCCCGATAGGATACTTCAGCGGCGAGCGTAAAGGCGACATAATGGCCCGTATGAGCGGCGACGTCACAGAAGTGGAAGCCTCCGTAATGTCATCGCTACATGCCCTCTTCCGCTATCCCATATTGATTCTCATCTATCTTGCTACGATGATTTCCGTAAGCTGGAGACTGACGCTCTTCGTGTTTGTCCTGCTTCCGGTTATGGGCTGGGTGATGGGCACAGTGGGAAAGAAGCTAAAGGCCCAAAGCCTACGCACCATGCAGATAGGAGGACAAATACTGTCTACCATTGAGGAAAGCCTCGGCGGACTCCGTATCATAAAGGCCTTCAACGCTGAGCGTCATATGGATGCCCGTTTCCGGGCTGAAACGCAGAGTTATGTCAAGTCGGCCAACGCTATGCTACGCCGCCAGGCATTGGCTCATCCTATGAGTGAATTTCTCGGCACGATTGCCGTAATCGTAGTGCTCTGGTTTGGAGGTACACTTATTTTGGGAGGATCCTCAAGTATCGATGCCGCCACCTTTATCTTCTACATGACCATCTTCTACAGCATAATAAATCCTGCCAAAGACCTATCAAAGACGGGCTACGCAGTATCCAAGGGTATGGCTGCATTGGCCAGAATTGACAAGATACTTGATGCTGAAAATCCCATAAAGGATCCTGCAAAGCCGGAATCGCTTCCGAAAGACCCGAAGGATACGCCAGCCATAGAGTTCAAGGGAGTCTCTTTCAAATATGACGGCGACGAACGCACAGTGCTCGACAACATCAACCTTCAAGTGCCGAAAGGGCATACAGTAGCTATAGTAGGGCAATCCGGATCCGGAAAGTCAACTTTGGTCGACCTCATACCTCGCTTCTACGACGTGACTGCTGGCTCCGTCAGAGTCAAAGGGCGTGATGTGCGCGACGTAAAGGTCACTGACCTGCGCGGACTGATGGGCAACGTCAACCAGGAGGCAATACTCTTCAACGACACATTCCGCAACAATATCGCATTCGGCAACGAATCGGCATCGCAGGAAGAAATAGAGCGTGCGGCAAAAATAGCCAACGCCCATGACTTCATAATGGCTACCCCGGATGGCTACGACACCATGCTCGGCGACCGAGGCTGCCGTCTATCGGGCGGTGAGCGTCAGAGAATAAGTATCGCACGATCAATTCTTAAGAATCCAGACATACTCATCCTCGACGAAGCCACATCAGCTCTTGATAATGAAAGCGAACGTCTCGTGCAGGAGGCCCTCGACCGCCTCATGACAGATCGTACCACGATAGTTATCGCCCATCGCCTCTCTACAATCGTCAATGCCGACATGATATGCGTGATGAAGGATGGCCGTATCGTAGAGACCGGTACCCACGCCCAACTCCTCGCACTTGACGGACAATATGCCCGCCTGCACGCTCTCTCCTCTTAATCACTAATGCATTATGCATGATTATTATTGAATATTCTAAAAATAACATATAATTCATTCTGCATATACTCGTATTATTATTCTCTATGATTAATAATTATGCATTATGAATTATGCATTGATCAAAAAGCCATGACCAACATAGCAGTCTTCGCTTCCGGCAACGGCTCCAACGCCGTCAATCTCGTAAAAGCATTCAATGCCGGCAACCGCATACACGTAGCCCTCTGTCTTACCGATAGGGAGAATGCCCCTGTTATAGAAAAAATGAAGGATCTCGGAGTAGAAACCCTCTACTTTCCGCGCAGCGTCTGGAAAGAAAATCCGCAGGAAATCCTCGAAGTATTACACAGTCACGACATAAAGGTGATTGCTCTCGCCGGATTTCTGTGCTTCCTCAGTGAAGATATTGTAAATGCTTACGAAGGTCGTATCCTCAACATCCATCCTTCACTTCTTCCAGCCTATGGAGGAAAAGGTATGCACGGCTCCAACGTACATAAGGCAGTGATTGAAGCCGGAGAAGCCAAGAGCGGCGCGACGGTGCATGTGGTCACCAACGAGATTGATGCCGGGCCGATTGTTGTGCAGCGAGAAGTGGCCGTACTGCCAGACGACACCCCCGAGTCGCTCGAGGCGAAGGTACATGAGATAGAATATCTCATCTTCCCCGAAGCCGTGATGAAGACCGTAGCCACCCTGACTCCGCCAGCTATCCCTAAGAGCGTAGACGATGCATGGGCTGAGACTCTCGGAGTTCCCAACAACGTTCCCCCAACACCCTCACAACCTCACAACCCAACAACGCCACAACCTCACAACCCCACAACTCCACAACCTCACAACTCCACAACCCAACAACCTCACAACCTCACAACCCCACAACCCCACAACCCAACAACTCCACAACCCCACAACCTCACAACCCAACAACCCATGCCCCCGACCTATCTCGTTTGGTCGGTAATCATGACCATTCTCTGCTGCACCATACCCGGCATCGTGGCCATAATATATTCATCAAAAGTGAGTTCAAGATTCTACGAAGGAGACATAGAAGCTGCTAATCGCGCATCGCACAATGCAGAGATTTGGATCATTGTTTCCTTTGTCTTAGGAGTTTTATCCAATACCCTCTACGTCCCCTTGATGCTCGCGGGCCTATTCTAAGCCTATCCAGCCATTATGGATCAACTACTCTCTCCGACTCCAAACTACTTCAGCATATCATCACCATGATATCCACAAACTAAGACCCACCAATAAGAAAATCGGCTTCTACCGGACTGTAGAAGCCGATTTTCTTATATTATATTACGCACTCTTATTTGCTTACCACAGACAATAATGCTTTAGGGAATTTTGAATCAAGAATGTCTCCTAATGGTAAAGTCAAAAAGTTCGGCAAAGGTGTCACGCCATTCATTATCGGGCAGCTCCACAAGCAGCGCATCAGCTTTGACACGCATCTCTTCCATGACCTGATATGCATAGTCGATACCTCCATGATTTTTAGCAAACTCAATCAAAATCGCTATCTCTGAGTCGGAAAGATCCCCTCTGAGCAGAAGCGCGCGCATCCCTTCGCTTTCCTCCTCTTCAGTGGAGTTGACAGCATATATCAGCGGCAGACTTACCTTGTTTTCACGAAGATCATTCCCCGTAGGCTTACCTACCTCATCATCCTCATAATAATCGAAAATATCATCCTTAATCTGGAAACAGAGACCAAGCAAACGCGCATACTCCACGAGTGTATCAATTTCTGCATCGGTGGCCTCCGTAGTCTCAGCTCCCATCTTGACACATTTCATAAAGAGTGAAGCTGTCTTCTTACTTATCACCTCGAAATACCTATTCTCATCTATTGATCTGTCACGCGCATTTGATATCTGATCGATTTCTCCAAGTGAAAGTTCCTTACCAAGCTCCGCGACGGACACGACTGCCTTCATATCTTTAGTCTTGATAGCTTCCTGAAGCGCTGTACTGACAAAGAAATCACCCACGAGCACTGCTATGCGGTTGTCGAAATCCTTGTTTAGAGTCGGAGTATTACGTCGGTAGTCGGCATTATCCACTACATCGTCGTGGATGAGTGTAGCATTGTGAAGCATCTCAAGCGAGGCTGCGGCATGCAACGTCGAGTCGTTGATATCACCGAAGAGGCTGGCGCTCATTAGCACTAAGAGTGGACGTATCTGCTTCCCTTTGGTGCGTAAATACTGGTCTACTACCCGGCCCATCAACGGGTCGGATGTAGCAAGGCTCGTGCGGATGAGTGTGTTCATCGCATCAAGTTCGGTACCCAAACGATACCGTATTTTCTCTATTGTAGTCTTAGACATATTTCTGATCAGAAACATCCCTGACTAAGGGATCTGCGTATTACACCACAAAATTACAAAATATTTTTTCAATTTCAGTACTATAGTCCCCGATATTTGTTATTTTTATAGTGAAGAAGTGCTTTTTCAGCACTTTTCCACCTCTAAACCTGTTTTCAACTCCACACAAAACGACCATGTCAGAAAAGAGACTGTTCCTCCTCGACGCATACGCCCTTATATTCCGGGCATACTACGCACTTATCAAGATGCCGCGCATGACGAGCGACGGATTCAACACATCCGCCATATTCGGATTCGTCAATACCCTTGAGGAAGTGCTGCGCAAGGAGAAACCCACCCATATAGCAGTTTGCTTCGACCCTAAAGGGCCTACTTTCCGATCAGAACTACTCGAGTCATACAAAGGCGAGCGCCCTGACACACCGGAGGATATCAAGCGTTCTATACCCATCATAAAGGAAATCATTAAGTGCTACGGAATACCGGTGCTTGAATCACCCGGATACGAGGCCGACGATGTGATCGGCACCATGGCTACACGCGCCTCAAAGGAGGGTTTCACCACTTATATGATGACACCCGATAAGGACTTCGGGCAGCTCGTTGGGCCAAACGTAATACAGTATAAACCGGCTTACCGCGGACAAGATTTCGAATTGCGCGGAGAAAAAGAGGTGTGCGAACGCTACGGCATTGCGCGTACAAGCCAAGTGATCGACCTACTTGCGCTTATGGGCGACAAGATCGACAACATACCCGGCTGTCCCGGTATAGGGGAAAAGACCGCACAGAAACTGATCGCCGACTTTGGATCGGTAGAAGACGTGATAGCCCGTTCGTCTGAACTGAAAGGGGCCCTTAAGAAGAAAATAGAGGAGAATGCAGCCACAATCATGCTCTCCAAAGATCTCGCTACTATCCGTACTGACGTGCCGGTAGATGCTACCCCGGAAAGTCTCGCCCTTGGCAAGGTTGACAAGGAAAAACTCTTTGCCATTTTCAAGGAGCTGGAGTTCAAAAGTCTTATTGACCGCATCGGACGCCGCCTCATATCTGAAAACTCTTCTACTACCCCTTCCGGCGACCAATCGGCCTCGTCAAATTCAAAGACTACTTCTAAAGCGACTAAACCATCCCAGCCTTCTTTGTTCGATTTCGACGAGGAAGACTCAGAAGTCATTCCTGTAGCAGTAGCCACTCCTACTCCGGGCTCTCTTGGCGAAGGTTGTGTGCAAGTTGCCGACGAGGCTACTCTCAAACAGCTGACCAAGGCTGTAAATGAGGCTAAGACTGTGGGTATATACATGTCTACTGAAGGTGAAAACGATATGGAGGCCCGCTGGACAGGTACTGCACTCGCCATTCCGGATGGCCGCTCCTGGTATGTGGATTCTGCTTTTCCAAATGGAAATGATACAATCCTCTCAATTCTCTTCGATCCTGAAATCCTCAAGGTTTCATCTGCCGTGAAACGCGATATGGTGGTCGCTCGCCGCCACAGGGCAGACGGAGAATCAAACCCAATGAGTATCGTGAATTTCTACGATGTCACGCTGGCCCACTATCTCCTTGAGCCAGAGATGCGTCATAATCCTGAACTTCTCGCAGAGAAGTATCTCGGCTACTCCATGGGTCCCAAACCCCTACCTGCCGAATTGGCAGCCCTTTGGTTGAAACTGAAAGACGTCTTTGAGCCGGCTCTTGAAGCAGAAAAGATGACTTCTCTCATGACTGACATCGAGCTACCCCTCTCTCCCGTACTCGCTGATATGGAATACACCGGTGTGCGCATCGACACATCCGCTCTTGCGGCTGCCGCAGAAGGCATGGAAGAACGCTCACGGACCTTGTGCTCTGAAATCTATGCGATTGCAGGCGAAGAATTCAATGTCGGGTCTCCAGCTCAGGTGGGCGAGATACTATTCGGGAAAATGCAGCTCGACCCTAAGGCTAAAAAGACTAAAACAGGACAATATTCCACTTCCGAGGAAATTCTCGAGAAACTGGCATGGAAGAGTCCTATTATTGGAAAAATTCTTGAATACCGACAGATAAAGAAACTCCTCAACACCTATCTCAATGCCCTGCCTGAGACCATAAACAAGACGACAGGCAAGATACACACCAACTATAACCAGACCGTCACAGCGACCGGACGATTATCATCTTCTTCTCCCAACCTGCAGAATATCCCGGTGCGCGACGAGATGGGACGCGACATACGCCGTGCATTCATCCCCGATCCCGGACATCTCTTCCTCTCTGCCGACTATAGCCAGATCGAGCTCCGCCTCGTAGCTGATTTCGCCAAAGACGAGACCATGATAGAGGCATTCCGCAAAGGAGATGACATCCACGCTATCACGGCCGCTAAGATCAATCATGTCCCGCTTGAAGAAGTCACCCCCGACGAGCGACGCAAAGCAAAGACGGCCAACTTCGGTATCCTCTATGGCATCACGGCCTTCGGTCTTGCGTCGCGCCTGCAAATACCGCGGCAGGAAGCTAAGGAGCTAATCGACGGATACTTCGCCACTTTCCCTTCCATTCATAAATATATGAGCGACAGTGTGGAAGACGCGCGCGAACACGGCTATGCCCTCACCCGCATGGGACGCAAGCGCCGACTGCCCGACATCAACAGCAAGAATCCCGTGGTGCGTGGCTACGCCGAACGCAATGCCATCAATGCACCCGTGCAAGGCACAGCAGCCGACGTCATAAAGCTTGCAATGGTAGGAATATGGCAGGAGATGCAGCAGAAAGGCCTGAAATCGAAAATGATAATGCAGGTACACGACGAATTGAACTTCGACGTAGTCCCGGGCGAGGAAGGGGAGCTTCAAGAGATAGTGGAGCATCGTATGCAGGCAGCCTACGACGGAGCCGTCCCGCTTACAGCTTCCGCAGGCATCGGCGCCAACTGGCTCGAAGCCCACTGATATCTACATTAGGCAAAATCAAACAAACCCAGTCCATATCAAGATTAATCTCGTTTAGTCCCGATTAATCTCAAAAAAGAAAATTTACTCCCCATAATATTAATTATGCATTATGAATTATGCATTATAAATTGATTGAATTATGAGCAACATCAAAAGCATCGGTATCCTTACGTCGGGAGGCGACGCCCCCGGTATGAACGCAGCAATCCGCGCCGTCACTCGCGCCGGCATTACTTCCGGATTTAAGGTTTTTGGTATCTACCGTGGCTATAAAGGCCTTATCTCCGACGAAATAGAGGAATTCTCCACACAAAACGTATCCAACATCATACAGCGTGGCGGCACAATCCTAAAGACTGCGCGGTGTAAGGAATTCGAGACTCCGGAAGGTCGCCAGTGTGCCTACGACGTGCTTAAGCGCCACGGCATCGACAGCCTCTGCGTGATAGGCGGCGACGGATCACTCACCGGTGCACGCATCTTCGCCAACGAATTTCAGTTCCCGATCGTAGGCCTCCCGGGCACTATTGACAACGACCTCTACGGCACCGACTGGACCATCGGTTACGATACTGCCCTCAACACCATCATGGAATGTGTCGACAAGATCCGCGACACTGCTACCAGTCACGAACGTCTCTTCTTCATCGAAGTGATGGGACGCAATGCCGGATTCCTCGCCCTCAACAGCGCAATCGCTTCAGGAGCAGAAGCTGCGATCATCCCGGAGATATCCACGGATGTCGACCAGCTCGCCGAATTAATCCAGAACGGTTTCCGCAAGTCGAAAAACTCATCTATCGTGCTTGTAGCCGAGTCTCCCGTGACAGGTGGTGCTATGGGACTCGCACAGCGTGTTAAAGACGAGTATCCCAACTATGACGTTCGTGTCTCCATCCTCGGACACCTCCAGCGTGGTGGCAGCCCGACAGCTCTCGACCGCATACTCGCTTCCCGCATGGGAGCCGCTGCAGTAGACGCCCTTCTCGACGACCAGCGCAACGTAATGATCGGTATCCGCAACGATGAGATCGTCTATGTGCCATTCATAAAAGCCATAAAAAACGAGAAGACCGTAAACCGCGAGAAACTAAACACTCTCCGCCGCCTCTCCATCTGATACATCTCACTCTGAAGACCATCAAAAGCGCGAATTTCCCGGGATTCGCGCTTTTTTCTGTCTATCCGACCTTAATCTCAAAAGTTTTTATTAACTTTGCAAATGAAAGTGCTTTAATGGCCTTAAAGTCTTTAAGGCCATTGGGTATATTATCGGCCCTGACCGAATCTTAAAAGAAAGAACTAACTAAAATATAATCATGCTAAACTATTCAATCTAATGGAACAGGTA